>DOBD01000018.1 GCA_003506275.1 Bacteroidales bacterium
AATGTTATATGCCTGCCAGTCAGGACATCCCGGCGGGTCCCTGTCCTGTGTAGAGATGCTGATGGCTTTGTATTATGATGTAATGAAGGTCGATCCTAAGAACCCCAAGGATCCCAACCGTGATCGTTTCGTTTTAAGTAAAGGACATGCATGCCCCACCCTGTATGCAATCCTGGCTGATCTGGGCTACTTCCCCAAGGAGGATCTGGCTCATCTGCGTCAGATTGACAGCCATCTTCAGGGACATCCGGACTGCAATAAGACTCCCGGCGTTGACATGAATACTGGTTCCTTAGGACAGGGCGCTTCCCTGGCGATGGGTCTGGCTCTGGCTGCAAAGCATGCAGGCGCCAAGTATCATGTATACTCCGTTCTGGGCGACGGCGAGTGCCAGGAGGGCCTGGTTTGGGAGGCAGCTATGGCGGCCGCTCACTACAAACTGGATAACCTGACCTTTATGCTGGACCACAACGGACTGCAGATCGACGGAAGCAACGACGAGGTTATGGACCTGGGCGATATCGTTAAGAAGTTTGAGGCCTTCGGATTCGAGTGCTTCAAGGTAGACGGACATGACATTGATGCGATTGTAAAGGCTCTGAAGACTCCGGTACACGGAAAGCCGAAATTCATCTGCTGCGAGACCATCAAGGGTAAGGGCGTTTCCTTCATGGAAAACGTAGCGAGTTGGCATCACGGTGTTCCCACCAGCGAACAATTGGCCTTGGCACTCTCAGAGATTGATGCCAGAATACACACGCTAACAGAGAAACCATGACCCAAACGATACCCTGCCGAAAGGCGTTTACCGATGCATTGTTGGCCAATGCCAGACTTGACTCGACCATTATTGCTGTGTCGACCGATGCCAGGGGTTCGGTTACCTTGACTGATTTTGCCAAAGAACTACCGGCTCAGTTTGTGGAGGTCGGCATAGCGGAACAGAACGCCGTCGGTTTGTCGGCAGGTTTGGCTTCGACAGGAAAAAAAGTCTTTGTCTGTGGGCCGGCCTGTTTTTACGTAGCGAGGGCTTTGGAACAGGTTAAGGTTGATGTGGCGTATTCAGGCTTCAACGTAGCTATCCTCGGGGTAAGCGGAGGAATCAGCTATGGAGCATTGGGAGCCACTCACCACAGCTTACACGACCTGGCCGTCCTACGCACCTTTCCCGGGCTCAGCGTGGTGCTGCCTTGTGATATTCACCAGACACGGCAGCTGGTGAGTTGCCTACTGGAACATCCACGCCCCGTATACATCAGGGTGGGACGCAATGCGGTGCCCGATGTCTACACCACTGACAAAGCCCCCTTTACACCGGGTATAGCCAATTGTTTAATGGACGGCGATGCCCTGACGCTGATCGGTACCGGAGAAACAGTGTGGCATTGCCTGGAAGCCGGTAAGCAATTGGCAGCCATGGGGGTGAGAGTCAGGGTTCTCGATATGCACACCATCAACCCCCTTGACGAAGAAGCCGTAATCAGGGCAGCCAGGGAGACAGGCCGCCTGCTGACTGTGGAAGAACACAGCCTCTTTGGCGGATTGGGGGCCGCCGTGGCTGAGGTCGTTGTCCAACAAGCGCCCGTTCCCATGAAACTCGTGGGTATTCCCGATGAGAACGCCCCCGCCGGCAGTTCACCCCAACTTTTCCGCCACTACGGTCTTGACGCTGACAGCCTCGTTCAGACCGTTTTGAATTGGATCAACCATTGAAACACCACCTCTATGCCCTATACATTAGCGATTGATCAAAGCACTTCGGCCACCAAGGTCCTCCTTTTCGATGACAAGGATACGCTCACAGCCCAGTTTGCTGTTGAGCATGAACAGTATTACCCCGCACCCGGATGGGTGGAACACGATCCTGTGGAGATCGTACGTAACCTCTATGCTGGCATCAGGGAATTGCTTTTTTCGGCCAACATACAGGCGGAAGAAATCGGATCCGTAGCCTTGACCAATCAGCGCGAGACGGTGGTGGTGTGGAACAAGGAAACGGGTGAACCGGTGTACAACGCCGTGGTTTGGCAATGCCAACGGGGAGCCGCCTTGTGCAACAGCCTCAGGCAGGCTGGACACAATGACATGGTTAAAGACAAGACAGGTCTGATGGTAGACCCGTATTTCTCGGCCAGTGGTGTGAGTTGGATCCTCGAACACGTGCCCGGTGCCAGGGAACAAGCCAATCAAGGCCTCTTGTTAATGGGTACCATGGATACCTGGCTCATATGGCACCTGACCAACCGTCGCGTTCATGCCACCGATGTGACCAACGCATCCCGTACGCTCTTATTCAACATTCACACCCTCGAGTGGGACGATGACCTGCTGGCCCTGTTCAACATTCCCCGGAGCCTGATGCCGGAGGTAAGACCCTGTGATGTTAATTACGGAGAAACCGATTTAAACGAACTCCTGGAAATACCCATTCCCATTGCCGGGGTGTTGGGCGATTCCCACGGCGCCTTGGTTGGTCAACTCTGTGTGGAGCCAGCCATGGGCAAGGCTACGGTTGGCACCGGATCTTCCGTCATGGTTAATATTGGGCTTGAACCACTTATGCCCACCGCCGGCCTGGTGACTTCCGTTGGATTTGCCGCACTGGGTGAAGTGTATTACGCCTTTGAAGGCAACATTCATTGTACGGGCGACACCCTGCAGTGGTTGACACACGACCTGGGTCTATTGGCTGATCCCTCGGAAAGCGAGGTGCTCGCCACGGCTATCCCTGACAACCAAGGGGTTTATCTCGTTCCGGCTTTTGCAGGATTGGGCGCTCCCTGGTGGAACAACGAGGCCAGGGCTATTCTTTGCGGCATGGACAGGGGCACCAACAAACGCCACATCGCCAGAGCCGCCTTAGAGGCCATTGCATACCAGATCAAGGACCTGGTGGATGTGATGGTGACCAGCGCGGGTTTGTCCCTCAAAGAGTTGAGGGTGGATGGTGGCGCCGTTCGCAACGATTTTCTGTTGAAGTTCATGGCCGACATGCTCAACGTGCCTGTCAGGCGGAGCGCCATCAAGGAAGCTTCCGCTTACGGAGCTGTCCTGATGAATGCCCTGGCTTTGGGACGACGACAAAATCTGCTCACGTTAGAAACCCTGACACCTGGCCGCTCCCTGGTAAAACCGACCATGAAAGCCTCGGATCGTGAACGGAATCACGCCGGGTGGCGCAAAGCGGTTTCACTGATCAATCCATAATCAAACCTACTATACCATGCCTTACAAACACACCTTAACCTTCGGTATCATCATCGGTACCCGTAATTACTTCAATTCAGCCCTGGCCGAAGACGTACGGACCACCCTGCTGAAGACCCTGACCGACAAAGGCTACGGCTATGTCATCCTGGACCCGGCTGAAACACCCACCGGATCCATTGAAACCAGGGAAGACGCCAAAAAATGCGCCGCCTTGTTCAGGGCCCACAAAGATCACATCGACGGTATTATCGTTTCGCTACCCAATTTCGGCTTTGAAATCGGCATCATCAACGCCATCAGTCTCGCCGAGTTGAACGTACCTGTATTGGTACAGGCTTGCGACGACGAGAACGACAAGGTGACACTGGATAAACGCAGGGACGCCTTTTGCGGCAAGCTGTCCGTGTGCAACAACTTGTACCAATACAACATCCCTTTCACCGACACCACGTTTCACACCTATTCCATTCACAGTGAAACGCTGAAGCAAGATCTTGATTATTTTGCCGGAGTCTGCCGGGTGGTGAATGGTCTGCGCAGGGCCCGTATCGGAGCCATCGGTGCCAGACCTGCCGGCTTTCAAACCTGCAGGGCCAGTGAGAAAATCCTGCAAGCCACCGGTATCACCGTCGTTCCCGTCGATTTGTCGGAGATCCTGGGAGCTGCCGGCAAAATTGATAAAGCATCACCCCGGCTCAAGGAACGGTTGGATGCCATCAGCGCCTACGCCAAGGTGCCTGCCGCCTATGCCGATAAATTGGCCTTGCAGGCGGCTTTTGGCTTGGCTGTCGACGATTGGGTGGCTGAAAATGAGGTGGATGCCACGGCCATCCAATGCTGGGATTCCCTGGAAAAAAACTACGGGTGTGCCGCCTGTGTCAGCATGAGCATGATGGGCGAACACCTCCAGCCCAGTGCCTGTGAAGTGGACATCGCAGGCGCGGTCTCCATGTACACCTTGATGCTGGCCTCAGGCACACCGCCGGCCTTGTTGGACTGGAACAATAACTTCGCTGAGGACAGGAACAAGTGTGTCTGCACCCACTGTGGCAATTTTCCCAAGAGTTTTGTGCAAAACGAACTGGAACTAGGCACCTTGGGTGTACTGGGTAATGTTCTGGGCAGCGTCAATACCTTTGGCGCCGTGAAAGGCAAGGTCATTGAAGGTCCTTTCACCTTCTTCCGCATCTCCACCGACGATAACTATGGATTGATCAAGTCTTACCTGGGTGAAGGCCGTTTCACCAACGACCCCTACGGTATGGATGGTTGCATTGCCGTCACCGAAGTCGATAACCTGCAGAAACTGCTCAAATATCTGTGCAAGAACGGATTCGAGCATCATGTCGCCATGACAAGGGGCCGTGTGTCCGCCATCATTGAAGAGGCGGTCGGCAGTTACCTGGGTTGGGAAATGTACGTTCATCAGTAACACACACCGCTATGCAACACTTTCTGAGAGATAGCCTGCTGTTGGCTTTTGGGATGCTGGTTCTCGTGGGTTGTACCACGGGCAGGAAAAAATCAGGCGACAAGATCGCCGTCGTGATCTCGACCCTCAACAACCCCTGGTTTGTCGTGTTGGGGGAGACTGCTGTTGAAAAGGCCCGTGAATTGGGTTACGAAGCCGTGCTCTTTGATTCTCAGAACAACCCTTCCAAAGAGACCGAACATTTCGATAATATTCTGGCGTCCGGTTACAAGGCCATCCTGTTCAATCCCACCGACGCCAACGGTTCCATCGTTAATGTACGAGCCGCCAAGGAGGCCGGTGTTCCTGTTTTCTGTATGGACAGGGAAATCAACGACTCGGAATGCGCTACGGCTCAGATTCTTTCCGATAATTATTCGGGTTGTGTGGCGTTGGGGCAGGCGTTTGTAGCTAACCTTGAGGGGAAAGGTACCTACGTTGAGCTGTTGGGACTGGTGGGTGACAACAACACCTGGAATCGATCCAAGGGCTTTCACAGCGTGGTTGACCAATATCCCGACCTTAGGATGTTGGCACAACAAAGCGCTGATTTCGACCGAAACAAGGCCATGGAAGTGACTGAATCCATGCTGCAGGCTCATCCTGCTGTCAATGCCATCTTTTGCGGCAATGACGCCATGGCGATGGGTGCCTACCAGGCTGTGTTGGCCGCCGGCAAAGCGGCCGACATACAAATCTATGGATTTGACGGGGCGGACGACGTGATTCAGGCGATTAAGGAAGGCAAGATTAAAGCCACAGGCATGCAGTTCCCCAAAACTATGGCCAATACCGCCGCCATTTTGGCCGATCAGTACGTGAAGGGTAAACGTGATTTCCAACAGAAAATGCCGGTCGCTGTCGATTTGGTCACTGCCGAAAACGTGGACGCTTACGGTTCCTATGGTAAAAAGGAAAACCGCTGATTGATACCTGCACCTTATTGTGTCTCAATACCTTGATGTATGCCTTGGAAACGTCTCATCAAAATTTCCCTGCTGGTTGTCGTTGGCTTGATTGCCTTGCGGTTAGCTGTCTTTACTGAGCCCTTGGACAAGCATCGGGAAGCTGCTTTGCTGGAAACGTTCAGCCCTGAACAATTGGTGGATTACCATTGGGAACACGACCTGGCTCCCACGCTCGTGAAAGCACTGCCTGTTGAAAAGATGGCATTCCTTTCGACAGAAGAGGGTCATGTGACCGACATTGGAGGCAAGGTGTACTTTCTGCTCAAGGGAACATCGACCATTGCGGCAATAAACCAACAATCCCTCCTGATCAGCTTGCCGGACAATCGTCACGGTCGTTTGCCGGTGAAGCTTCTTTTTGGCAACACGGCGGTAGCCTCGACCGGATGGTTTCAGGCCAATGATTTCGCCAATACCATGGATTACAACGCGGCCTCAGCCAGTTTGAACCAACGCTTACTGGAAACCGTGGTCAAACCCTTGCTGGACAGTCTTGTGGTAGGTGGCCGCCTGGACTGGGTGGGTGCTGTCGCGCTTGATCCCGGTCAGCCTCTACCTGCCATCCTGGATATTGCGCCGTTTCAGCTCGTCCAGACAGCCGGATCCACTGCGTCCCAGTAACCTTTTAACCCTGATTGCTCATGTCCGAAACCGTGTTGCTGGAAGCCGTAGCCGTGACCAAACGCTTTCCCGGCGTGCTGGCCCTCGATGGGGTCGACTTCAAGGTCAGAGCTGGAGCTGTCAATGCCTTGGTAGGGGAAAACGGTGCTGGCAAATCAACGTTGATGAACATCTTCTCAGGGGTATATGACGATTTCGAGGGCACCTTGAAAAGACTGGGCCAACCAATTCGATTGGCCAACGTGGCTGAAGCCCAACAGGCTGGTATCGCCATGATACACCAGGAACTAAACCTGGTACCCCACATGACAGTGGCTGAAAACGTATTCCTGGGCAGAGAACCGCTTACTGTGGCCGGTTTGATTGATTTCCCGACGATGAAGGCCAACGCCCAGGCTCTGCTTGATCGGTTGCACTGTGATGCGGCCCCTGACTCCTTGGTGGCTGAATTAAGGGTGGGACAGCAACAACTGGTCGAAATCGCCAAGGCGTTGTCCAGAAACGCCCAGGTCCTCATCATGGACGAACCCACTTCCTCGCTGTCTGAGAAGGAAGTGCAACGGCTGTTCGATCTGATCCGTCGTCTCAAGGCCGAAGGCAGGGGCATCGTTTACATCACGCATAAGATGGAGGAAATCCGCTTGTTGGCCGATTATGTCACGGTGTTCAGGGATGGTCGCACCGTTCACGAGGCCGCCGCTGATAGCCTTTGTCTGGCCGACCTGGTCAAGTACATGGTGGGGCGGGATACCAAGGATTTTTTTGTCAAAACAACGCACACCAAAGGGCCAGAACGGTTGTCGGTAAAAGGACTTACGCTGGAAGATGCCACCAGGCCAGGACGGTTGGTCCTGCAGGATATTTCTTTATCCGTATCATCGGCAGAGGTGCTGGGGATTTATGGCCTGATGGGGGCTGGACGGACAGAATTGCTGGAGGCACTCTTTGGCGTTCATGGTCAACGTGTAAAGGGTACGATCTGTATTGATGGACAATCCGTCACCATCAAAACCCCTCAGGATGCCATTCATCACGGCCTGGCTTTGATTCCTGAAGACAGGAAGCGAGACGGCCTGGTACTGGGCATGACGTTGGAACAAAATACCAGTTTGGCTTCGCTTTGGCAATTTCTCACCCACGGGCTCCTGAGCCAACGTAAGGAACATCAGGAAGCCGAATCGTACAGGGAACGCCTTCACATCAAATCGTATTCATGCCGTCAGCAGGCTGGCCAACTCAGCGGGGGCAACCAACAGAAAGTGGTCCTTTCCAAGTGGCTGCTCACTCATCCCCGGATCTTATTGTTGGATGAGCCCACCAGGGGCATTGATATCAGTGCGAAAAACGACATCTATGCGTTGATGGACCAGCTGGCGGGCGAAGGGATGGCGATCATGGTAGTATCGAGCGAGCTGCCTGAAATCATGGCCGTTTCAGACCGCATACTGACCCTCTGTGAAGGTCGCTTGACGGGTGCCTTTGAGCAATCCGAATTTTCGGAAGAAGCCATCCTGAAAGCCGCCTTGCCAAATTGCAGGAAAGATGACGTCTCTCAGTGATCAATAAATGTACCAACCATGAATACAATCACCCTGAAAAATACCCTTAAACAACCCATCATCAAACCCCTGTTGGCGTTGTTGATCATGTTGGTGGCCATGACGTTCCTGTCGGACAACTTTGCCACGACCGACAATTTCTTCAACGTCATGCGTCAGGTTTCCGTCAATCTCTGCATCTCAGTGGGGATGACCCTGGTTATCCTCACAGGGGGCATTGACCTCTCGGTTGGATCTGTCCTGGCCTTGAGCGGAGCAGTGGCTGCCGGATTGATGAAAGACGGGCTGGCGCTGGAAGGGTTGGGTGTGTACGTGGGTTTCACCTTTTGGGGTGCCATCCTGGCCGCCTTGTTGATTGGTGGTTTATTGGGCGCGTTCAACGGATGGATGATTACCCGCTTCAAGTTGCCTCCTTTTGTGGCCACATTGGGCATGTTGACCATAGCCAGAGGTCTGACAATGCTGTATACCAATGGATTCCCCTTGACGGGTCTTGGAAAGGGCTTCGCTTATCTGGGAACAGGCTGGTTCCTGGGCGTGCCCATGCCCGTTTGGGTGGCAGCGTTGGTGGTGGTTTTCTTTGCCTTTTACATGAAAAAGACCAGGACGGGCCGTTACATGTATGCCATCGGAGGCAACGAAAAAGCCAGCCTTTTGTCGGGTATCAATGTCAATAAAGTGCTCTTGCTGGTCTATACGCTAGCCGGGGTGTTGTCGGCCGTAGCTGGTTTGTTGGTGACAGCCCGTCTTGATTCGGCCCAACCCAATGCGGGGAGCGGGTATGAACTGGATGCTATTGCAGCTGTGGTCATTGGGGGTACTTCCATGAGCGGGGGTAAGGGCTCCATTGCCGGAACGGTGGTGGGAGCCTTGATAATCGGCGTGCTCAACAATGGCCTGGTGCTCCTGAATGTTTCTCCGTTCTGGCAGCAGGTCATCAAGGGCTTTGTCATTATTGGCGCGGTGGTGCTTGACAAGTACAGCCGTCGTAAATAATTCAGGTTATTTCTTCTATCCGCACCAGTCCGTTGACCACCGCGTGAATGGTCCAACTCGATAAGGATTTGGTGCCTAGCTTTCTGGCAATGTTCTTGCGGTGAAAAATAATGGTGGTCACTTNNGAAAGTGGTCAGCCATTTCCTTGTTCTGAAAACCCAGTACGGCTTTTCGCAGCACATCCTTTTCCCGTCGCGTAAGTTCGGTGTCCGGGCAGAGACGGTCTGGGTGATGGCGCCCCTGTTCACCATGTCCCTGATCGTGAATTCCCAGGAGGTGCTTGAGGAATACGGGCTCGGGTAATGTGACGTCCAGGGTCCTGAAACCATGAAGACTGCCGGCGTTGCCTTGAATCAAGGCGATGACCTTGTCGGCCATGGGCAGGTATTCGTCGTAATGGGCAAACAAATGGCTGCTTGCGACGAAATAGTGGACGGTGTGTCCGGGAGGCAATGCCTGTAAGGTTTCGAGGTTTGGGCAGATGACGACCGTTACTCCGGGTGCAACCGTTTCCAGCATGCCTTTAAGTCCGATGGCAGACAATATGTTGCTATCGACGATGATCATGCGGGGTTTGGAAATGTGGGTTATCATGACAGGCAAAGGTACGTCAAATTGTTGGGTTGTTAAAAACCCTCATAAATGGTAGTTGATGCCTTTATAACAGCTGATTACCTTTGCACCCGATTATGAAGAAAACCCTTGTGCTGTGTCTGTTGTTGGTTTGTTCGGCCTTCTCCTACGTGAAAGCCGCAATGGCCGACACGACGGTGCTGTTGGACGCCGTGGAGGTTTCCGGCAAGCTGTCGCCAGGGCCTTCCCATATGGCCAAATCAACGTTTCAAACGGCCAGGCTATTTAACGAGCAGCTCCATGTGCTCAAGGATGTGAGCGTTATGGTGCCCAATCTTTACCTGCCCGATTACGGGTCTCGCATGACATCGGCCACCTACGTCAGGGGAATGGGTGCCAGGATGGACCAGCCGGTGCTGGGTATGCTGGTTGATGGACTGCCGATTTTCAATAAAAACGTGTTTGATGGCAGAGTGGGTGACCTGGTGGGCATCACGGTGCTCAGGGGCCCCCAAAGCACCTTGTTCGGGCGCAATA
>DOBD01000191.1 GCA_003506275.1 Bacteroidales bacterium
CCCGGCCTCGCCCTGAAGAGCGAAGCCATAGGCCTGGCCGTCATGGCCGAACTGCCCCTTGTCGTGGTGGATGTACAGCGCGGTGGTCCTTCCACCGGTTTGCCAACCAAAACCGAACAAGCCGACCTGCTGCAAGCGCTGTACGGACGCAACGGCGAAAGCCCCTGCATCGTGCTGGCCGCCAGTACCCCCTCTAATTGCTTCGATTATGCCTTTATGGCCTGCAAGTTGTCCATCGAGCACATGACACCTGTCATCCTGCTCACAGATGGATTCCTGGCCAACGGATCTTCCGCCTGGCGTCTTCCCTCCCTTGACACGTATCCGGCCATCAAGCCACCTTACGTACACGCCGAGATGCAAGCTACCTGGAAACCCTACCTGCGTAACGAAGAAAACCTGGTGCGTTACTGGGCTATTCCGGGCATGGAAGGTTTCTCCCACCGGGTGGGTGGCCTTGAGAAGGACAATTGCAGCGGTTGCATTTCCACCAATCCTGATAATCACGAACTGATGGTAAGATTACGTCAGGCCAAAGTGGACAACGTGGCCAAGGTTATTCCTCCCGTTGTCGTATTGGGCAACCCGGATGCCGACCTGCTGGTCGTAGGCTGGGGCGGTACGTTCGGTCACCTCTACTCGGCTGTCGATGAATTGAACAACCAGGGTCACAAGGTGGCGCTGGCCCATTTCAACTACATCAGTCCCTTGCCTGCCAACACGGAAGAGGTGTTGCGCCGTTATAAAACCGTTACTGTCTGTGAACTTAACAACGGTCAATTTGCCGCCTACCTGCGCTCCAAAGTGCAGGGCCTCACCGTCCAACAATACAACAAAATTGAGGGACAACCCTTCACTGTCAACGGATTGACCACTTACTTGAACACTCTTTTAGCGCTGTAACTATGGAACCCATTCAATACAAACCCGCCGACTTCAAAAGCAGCCAGGATGTCCGTTGGTGTCCGGGTTGCGGAGACTATGCCATACTGAACAGCCTGCAAAAGGCCATGGCTGAACTGGGGGTTTCCCCCGACCAGACTGTTGTCGTGTCTGGCATCGGTTGCTCCAGCCGCCTCCCTTACTATGTCAACTCATACGGCATGCATACCATTCACGGCAGAGCCTCGGCCATAGCCTCCGGTGTCAAGGTAGCCAATCCCGAACTGACCGTCTGGCAAATCACAGGTGATGGCGACTGTCTGGCCATTGGTGGTAACCATTTCATTCACGCCGTTCGCAGGAACATCAACCTGAACATCCTGTTGTTCAACAATGAGATCTATGGCTTGACCAAAGGCCAGTATTCACCGACCTCCAGAAAAGGCTTTGTATCCAAATCATCCCCCTATGGCACGGTAGAAGAACCATTCAGCCCTTCCCAACTAACCTTGGGCGCCAGAGGTACGTTTTTTGCCAGGACCTTGGACGTTGATCTAAAAACATCACAGG
Organism: Bacteroidales bacterium; assembly: GCA_003506275.1. Classification (GTDB taxonomy): domain Bacteria; phylum Bacteroidota; class Bacteroidia; order Bacteroidales; family UBA1402; genus UBA8389. The sequence goes on from DOBD01000191.1 coordinate 1,453, forward strand.
ATGTGTTGCTTCAGGCAGCCAAACACGCTGGTTGCGCCGTCGTCGAAGCGCTTGTCAATTGTGTCATCTTCAACGATGGCACGCACAAGAACCTTTCTGACAAAGCGTTCAGGGCCGACCGCACCATCGTACTCAAACACGGCGAACCCATGTTATTCGGCGCCAACAACGACAAGGGACTGATCATTGATGGTTTCAACCTCAAATCAGTCACCGTGGGTGAAAACGGCATTACCGAAAAGGATATTCTGGTGCACGACGCGCATTGCCAGGACCCCACCCTGCATTTCAAACTCGGCAACATGAAGGGTGATCTTCCCGTTGCTTTGGGTGTCATCCGATCCGTGGAGCAACCTACCTACGACCAAGCTGTTGTGGAACAGATTGCTGACGTACAAGCCAAACGCCCCACCCGCACCCTGGAAGCCTTCCTGCACACCCTGGAAACCTGGGAAATCGACTGATAGATGGGGTTACGCTACGCCGTCATTGGAACAGGAGCCTTGGGGGGTTATTTCGGTGGCAAATTGGCCAACGCAGGCCATGATGTCCATTTCCTGTTCAACAGTGACTATGACTATGTAGCTGCCCATGGCTTGAAGGTAAATTCTGTGGCAGGCCCTTTTCACCTGCACCCGATCAACGCCTACCAACGCACGGCCGATATGCCGGTCTGCGACGTAGTGCTGGTTTGTCTGAAAACCACAGCCAACCTCCTGCTCACAGACCTCCTTCCTCCCCTTTTGAAACCGTCCACCCTGGTAATCCTGGTTCAAAACGGCTTGGGCATGGAAGAGCGCCTGTCTCAAGCCTTCCCCAACCTGTGTATCGCTGGCGGCCTGGCCTTTATCTGTGCCTCTAAACGCGGCCCCGGCCTCATCGAACACATGGATTACGGCAAGCTCACACTGGGCATGTATAAACGCGGTAAGAAGGACGAAAACAGCCATAAAACAGTCGAGGAAACGTTGCTGAATACTGTCGTGGCCGATTTCAACCAAGCGGGTGTGGAAAGTCATTTCAGCAGTGATTTGGCGTTGGCGCGCTGGAAAAAGCTCGTGTGGAACGTACCCTACAATGGACTCTGTGTCGTACTCAACAGCAGCACCGACCAGCTGATGAACCAACCCCACAGCCTGGCCATCCTCAAGGAACTGATGCTGGAAGTTATCGCGGGAGCCAGGGCGTGCGGTCATGCCATTGATGACAGTTTCGCTCAGGCCATGCTGGACTCTACCCGTACCATGACGCCTTACGCGCCAAGCATGAAACTGGATTTCGACTTCAGGCGACCCCTGGAAATTGAAGCCATCTACTCCAATCCCCTCCAGGCTGCTGCAGCTGCCGGTCAGCCCCTCCCCCGCGTCCAACAGCTCGAACAGCAACTTCAGTACATTCAGTCCACCTATTTGGACTAAACGTGCGTGGGCGGGATGACAACCCCGTGTTTACTTGCGAGATGAATCAGGCGCCAAAATCGTCAAACATCAACATTTCCGGGGGCACACCCAGGCTGTCGAGCATGACTTTTACGGCGTTGGCCATGGGGCCAGGACCACACATGTAGTACTCGATGTCTTCAGGGGCTTCATGAGTCGACAGGTAGTTGTCGAGTATCACTTGATGGATGAAGCCTACATAGCCAGTCCAGTTGTCTTCAGGACGAGGCTCGCTCAAAGCGATGTTGAAGGTGAAATTGGGGAACGCTTTTTCAATGGCCCTGAAATCTTCCTCATAAAAAATCTCATTTTTGGAACGCGCGCCGTACCAGTACGATATCTTGCGATCAGTGGTCTTGAGCGTGTGGAAAAGGTGCAGCAAGTGAGAACGCAGGGGCGCCATACCGGCACCGCCACCGACGTACAGCATTTCACGCTTGGTATCAAGGATATGAAAATCACCGAAGGGGCCGGAAATTGACACCTTGTCACCTGGTTTGCGGGAGAAAATGTAGGAGGAACAAATACCCGGATTCACATCGGCCCAGTCGCCCTTGGCTCTGTCGAAGGGTGGTGTGGCGATGCGGATGTTGAGCATGATGATGTTGCCCTCAGCCGGGTGATTGGCCATGGAATACGCCCTGTAAGTAGGCTCGGGGTTGGACATGTGCAAACCCCAGAGTTTGAATTTGTCCCATTCGGGTTTGAAGCGGTCTTCCACATCCATGTCCTTGAAATCGACGTCAATGGACGGCACGTCAATCTGGATGTAACTACCCGATTTGAAGTTGAGTGTTTCCCCCTCGGGTAATTTGACTACAAATTCCTTGATAAAGGAAGCCACGTTATGGTTGGACACTACTTCGCATTCCCACTTTTTGATGCCCATGATTTCTTCGGGCACCTTGATCTTCAGGTCCTCACGCAACTTGACCTGGCAACCCAGACGCCAATGCTCCTGAACCTGTTTGCGGGTAAAGAAACCTGTTTCAGTGGGCAATATCGTGCCTCCTCCTTCAACGACCTGGCATTTGCACATGCCACAGGTGCCACCACCACCACAGGCGGAGGGAAGAAAGATCTTGTTGTTACCAAGGGCAGACAGCAAACTGCTGCCTGGTTCGGCCAACACTTCGGTTTCCTCGTTTATCGTCACTTTGATGTCACCGGAGGGGGTGAGTTTCTGTTTGATGTACAGCAAGAGGCTGACCAAGGCCAGCATCACAGCTAGAAACGTTATCAATCCCAACAAAATGACGAGGATGTCTACAGCTAATACGATCATTGTCTATGTCTTATAGTTTAATACCCATGAAGCCCATAAAGGCCAGGCCCATCAAGCCGGCGACGATAAAGGTGATACCCAGACCACGAAGCGGTGCAGGCACCTTGGAATACTTGAGGTGCTCTCTGATGGCCGCCATGCCCAGGATAGCCAACAGCCAACCAACGCCAGACCCCAAGGCGTAGACGGTTGATTCCCCTATATTGTCAAAATTGCGTTGCTGCATAAACAGCGAAGCCCCTAAAATGGCACAATTCACAGCAATCAGTGGGAGGAAAATACCCAAAGAGGCGTACAAAGCCGGTGCATACTTCTCCACCACCATTTCCACGATTTGTACCATGGAGGCAATGATGGCGATAAAGAGAATGAAACTTAAAAAGCTTAAATCCAGGCTGGCTAACTGGGGGCTAATCCAAGCCATAGCGCCTTCCTTAAGGATATACGTATGCAGCAAGTAATTGACCGGTACCGTGATGACCAAAACAAACGTTACGGCGATGCCCAGCCCCATGGACGTCTTGACCGTCTTGGAAACGGCCAGGTACGAACACATGCCCAGGAAGTAGGCAAAGATCATGTTGTCGACAAACACCGACTTGATAAACAGATTCAGCAGATCCATGATTGATAGTGTTTAAGCGGTTGGTGTCTGGTTATTTTTCCTGTAGTTCCTTACGGATGGACCGCTGTACCCAAATGATACAGGCCACAACGATCAACGCCATAGGAGGCAGGATCATCAAGCCGTTGTTGGCATACCCAGCTTCATAAAACGCATCAGGTACCACCTGGAGGCCTAACAAGGTGCCCGATCCAAACAACTCACGAAAGAAGCCAACGATAACCAGTACGATGGCGTACCCCAGTCCGTTGCCGATGCCGTCAAGAAAAGAATCGAAAGGCTTGTTGCCCAAGGCAAAGGCTTCGAGACGGCCCATCAGGATGCAGTTCGTAATAATGAGCCCCAGGAAGACCGACAATGATTTCCACATCTCATAGGCGAAAGCCTTGAGCACTTGCTCGACGATGATGACCAGGGCGGCCACTACGACCAGCTGTACAATGATACGGATACGGTTGGGGATGCCATTCCTCAAAAAGGAAACAATCAAATTGGAGAAGGCAGTCACGATGACCACGGAGATACCCATGACCAGCGCTGGTTTCAGTTGAGCGGTGACGGCCAACGCCGAACAGATGCCCAGTACAAGTACGGTAACGGGATTGGCCCTGTTGAGCGGCTTAATCAAGACCTCTTTATTGAACTTCATATGCGGTATGTTTTCAATGTGTTGTGATGGAGTTGCTTACTGTTTGATCAGAAAGGGTTCATAGGCACTCAGACAATCCTGCAACATGGCCTCCAACCCTTTGCTGGTGATGGTGCCACCTGAAATGGCATCCACCTGATCGCGGCTGTCGTCTTTTTGACCGGCTTTGAGCACGGCAATCGACACAAAGGCTGATTCCCTGAACAAGGATTTTCCTTCGAATTGCAGTTGAAACGGTTTCGTATCTATTTCAGCCCCAAGGCCTGGGGTTTCCCCCTGGTGTGAAAAAGACGCGGCGAAAATCGTTTGCTTGTCTTCGTTTAGAGAGACATAACCCCAGATGGGCCCCCAAAGGCCGGCGCCATACACAGGCAGGATGTATTTGAGTTGACCATCAACGGAGGCTTCATACACCGGGAGTTTCCGTTCTTCCAACGGCTTGAGCACTTCCTTGGCCATGTCGACCATAAACGCCGCCCTGGCATCTGTCTCTGTAACGACACCCAGGCTGTTTACCAGGTAAACCATCTTAATAGTGGTAGCGTAGCTTTCTTCGGCGGTTTTGGCGGTGGCCTCCACCTTGACAGATCGTAAAATCTGCATCATTTTGTCCAGCTCGACGTTCTTGGCTTGTTTTTCTTTCAACAAACCATTGGTAAAAGCCAGCCCGACGGCCACCAGCACCACCATGATGGTAGCGTAGAGGTATGTATACGTATTGCTGTTCTTATTCATGGGAAGACGTTTTGGCAGGGTTGGACGATAACGTGGCACGCTTAAGCCGTTTGTTGATGTTGTGCTGTACCACGTAGTAGTCTATCAACTTGGCAAAAATGTTCATAAACAGGATGGCCAACATCATACCTTCAGGATAGGCCGGATTGAGTACCCGAAGAATCATGGCCAAGACCCCGATCAGGAAGCCGTAAATCCACTTGCCGGTTTCCGTACGAGAAGAGGTCACCGGATCGGTGGCCATAAAGACAGCACCAAAAGCGAAGCCCCCGAGGCAAAGTTGTTCCAACACAGGGACAGCCATGTAGGCATTGACAGCAAAGATATTGAACACCATGACCGTTGCCGCCCCTCCTGCAAAAACAGAAAGGATGATTTTCCAACTGGCCACACCGGTAGCAATCAGGAAGGCTCCTCCCAATAAAATAGCCAGGGTGGACGTTTCACCGATGGAACCCGGAATCAACCCCAGGAACATGTCCCACCAGGAAAGCGGATCTCCCAGCGGGCTGGTAAGCTGTAAGCTATCGCCGGTAGCGATGGCAGCCTGCCCCATAGGAGTGGCACCAGAAAAACCATCGACGGCAGGTACGGCCTTGCCAAATCCAAAATAGTCATTCAGGCTTATCCAGACACTGTCTCCCGACATTTTGGTCGGATAGGCGAAAAAGAGGAAGGCTCTGGTAATCAATGCGACGTTAAAGATGTTGTAACCTGTGCCGCCAAACACCTCCTTGGCAAAAATGACAGAGAAAGCCGTGGCCACAGCTACCATCCACAAGGGTATGCCAATGGGAAGAATGAGGGGAATGAGAATGCCAGTGACCAGGAATCCTTCCTGAATCTCTTCTTTCTTGATTTGGGCGGCAATAAATTCGATGCCAAGACCGACCACATAGGAAACGACAACGTAAGGTAATACAGCCAGCGCACCCCAACCGAACACCTGCCAAAAAGAGGTATCTTCAAGCAGGCCTATAGCCAGGTAATGCTGGTAGCCGGTGTTGTACATGCCAAACAAGAGGGCGGGCACCAAAGCCAGGATGACCCAGAACATGACCCGCTTGGAGTCAATACTGTCGTGAATGTGAACGCCCGTCTTCGATGTCTGGTTGGACACGAAGAGAAAGGCTTCGAAACCCTCGTACACCGAATGCAGGGCCGACAATTTGCCGCCCTCAGAGAAGGTGGGTTTCAGCTTATCCAAAAAGTTACGTAACGCTTTCAACGTGCTGCAGGTTTAAGGTTAGTCTCCATTTTCTTTTTTCAATAAATCCAAGGATTCACGAATGATGTGTTGCACTTCCAGTTTGGAGGTACACACAAATTCACACAGGGCAAAATCCTCGGGGGCGACCTCGTACAGGCCCAATTGTTCCATTTTTTCCAAATCGCCGGTGACACAGGCTCTGACCAGGTGTTCAGGCAGGATATCCATGGGAAAGACCTTCTCGTACTCACCCGACATGATCAAGGCACGTTCACCTCCCAGCACACGGGTATCAGGTTCAAAGGCTTTTCCAGGCATCAGGCGTTTGGTTAACCAGGAAAAATAGGTGCGACTGGCGCTGAACAGGTTGAATCGGGGCATGACCCAACCCAGCATTTCGTGGGTATCGGTCCCCTCGTGTATAACCGTCAGCTGGTTGGCATAGGCGCCAAGAAATCCGTCAGCTTCCACACGACTACCCGACAATGGATCACCATTGATGTACCTCAACGGTATTTCTTTGTGAACATTGCCGCCGACGACGGCAGACAGCGGTGCTCCTGGCAAACAACGCACGTAGATCGGTCGTACCACTTCCGGCCCTGCTACAGCAACCTGACGGGATAATTCTACCCTGCCCTGATTGAAGAGGCGGCCGATGAAGAGCACGTCGAGCAAATTGATGGTCCATACGACTTCTCCTTTGTTGATGGGCGCGATGTGATTGATTTGAACACCGACCAGCCCAGCTGGATGGGGCCCTTTGAAGGTGCGTATTTCCACTCCCTGTATAGCCCTCAATTCGGATGACTGGCAAGCATCAGGCAAGCCGAGAAAGACCAGTCCGGATGTCAATTTTGTCAAGGCGTTTAGACCGGTTTGCAGGTCCATTCCTTGCCCCTTGAGGATGTAAGCATAGTCGGGAGCCAAAGGTGCAGTATCAAAACCACTGATAAATATGGCTCTGGGTGCTTTTTCCGGGTTGGCAATCACGTCGTACGGACGCTGTTTGATATACGGCCAAAGCCCCGCTTCACACAGCCTCTCTTTGATGGCTTCAGGAGTCAGCGTCAACGGATTTTCTTTGGGAAACGCCAGGTATTCGGTCTTGAGATCTGGCTTGACCAGGATGTTGAGCAAGGAGCGCTTCTCTCCTCTGACAACGGCTGTTACCGTTCCACTGACAGCCGATACAAAGCGAATGTCCGGCTGTTGCTTGTCAACCATCAACGGAGAACCGGCCAATACGGTATCTCCCTCTTTGACTACCACCTTGGGTGTGATCCCATGGTAATCGGCAGGCGTCATCGACCAGATGTCCATGCATCCAACGGTCGTCGTCTCCAAAGCTGATCTGCCTTTGAGGTTGATGTCCAGCCCCTTTTTAATTGTTAATACAGGTACCATACGTATGGAAGTGCTTGATTTTGGTGCGAAATTACACAATATCACCCTTTTTCGCACCAAATAAAGAAAAATTTCCGTATTAAATTTTTGGTTATGGCAAGAATGCCCCTTTCAATAGAGTTTAAAAACTCCACCGAATCAGAGTTTCTCTCCGTATGCCAGATCACCGGCATCGCCCAGACCAGGTACGATGTAGGAGTGGGCATCCAGTTCGGGATCGATGGCGGCACACCACAAGGTGGTATCCTGTGGGAAGCAGGCTTTTACGTAGTCTACTCCTTGTTGGCTGGCGATAACCGTGGCCAAATGAAGGTTGGCCGGTTTGCCCCTGGTCAGCAAGGCACCGTAGGAAAGTTCGAGCGAACTGCCGGTGGCCAACATTGGATCGGTCAGAATGAGTGTCTTACCCTCGATGGAAGGAGCAGCGATGTATTCCACGTGGATGTCAAACTTGAGGGCATCCTTGTATTTACGGTAGGCCGACACGAAGGCATTTTCAGCCTGATCGAAATAACTGAGAAAACCCTGATGGAAAGGAAGACCTGCTCTGAGGATGGTGGAAATGACCACTTGGTCTTCGATGGTATTCACCCTGGTTGTTCCCAGTGGCGTAAGAACGTCCTTGACACAGTAAGAAAAGGTCTTGCTCATTTCATAGGCCATGATCTCACCAATTCGTTCAACATTGCGTCTAAACCGCATCCTGTCTTTCTGTATGGTGACGTCGCGAATTTCCAGTAAATACTGGTTCAGTAACGTGTTGGCTTCGGATAAGTTAATGATGTTCATAGCGGTCGTTTTTCGCCGGCAAAGGTAAGGAAAAGCCCCGGTTTCCAGGAATCTTCTGTGTCATTTTTGCGACAACCGGCTACGAAATGTTAAAAACCCAAATAAGGAAATATTTCTTTAATTACCGTGGGCGGTTTGATTTTTTTTCGTATTTTTGTCCTTGCACAAGAAGGTTTTTGATAGATTAGTTAACTGAGTATAAATCAATTTATTATTTAACAATGGCGCAATTAGATTTGAGCAAGTACGGAATCAAGGGTGATTTCGAAGTTGTTCACAACCCCTCCTACGAGGTGCTGTTTCAGGATGAAATGAATCCTGCCAACCAAGGTTTTGAAAAGGCTAAGCTGACCAACACGGGTGCTACTGCCGTGTTCACGGGCAAGTTTACCGGTCGCTCACCCAAAGACAAGTTTATTGTCAAGGACAGTGTGACTGAAGATACACTCTGGTGGGATGGCACCATCAACCGCCCCACAACCCCAGAGGTTTTTGACCACTGCAAAGATTTGGTAACCAAGCAATTGTCAACTGCCAAAAAATTGTACGTTGTCGATACGTTCTGCGGCACCAACGAAGATACCCGCATGAAAGTGCGCTTCATCATGGAAGTGGCATGGCAGGCTCACTTCGTAACCAATATGTTCATTCGTCCTTCGCACTACGAACTGGCCAATTACGGTGAACCTGATTTCGTAACCCTTAATGGATCGAAGACCATCAACCCCAACTGGAAAGAACAAGGTTTGCATTCCGAGAACTTCACCTTGTTTGATTTGACCCGTAAAATGCAGGTCATCGGTGGTACCTGGTATGGTGGTGAAATGAAGAAAGGCATTTTCGCTTTGATGAACTACTACTTGCCTTTGAAGGGTATTGCTTCCATGCACTGCTCGGCCAATGTCGGTGTAGACGGTGATGTGGCTGTTTTCTTCGGTTTGTCCGGTACGGGCAAGACCACCCTGTCAGCTGACCCCAAACGTTACCTGATCGGTGACGACGAACACGGCTGGGATGATCATGGTGTGTTTAACTACGAAGGTGGTTGCTACGCCAAAACCATCAACCTGAGCGAGGAAAACGAACCCGATATCTGGAAGGCCATCAAACGTGATGCCTTGTTGGAAAACGTGACGGTAAATGAAGACGGCAGCATCGACTACTCCGATGGTTCCGTAACGGAAAACACCCGCGTATCCTACCCCATCTACCACATCAGCAAGATTGTATTGCCTTCCCGCGCCGGTCACGCCAATAAAATCATCTACTTGTCAGCCGATGCGTTTGGTGTATTGCCTCCTGTTTCCATCCTCGATGACAACCAGGCTCAATACCACTTCCTTTGCGGCTTCACCTCCAAGTTGGCCGGAACGGAACGTGGCATCACCGAACCTGTTCCTTCTTTCTCCCCCGCTTTCGGCGAAGCCTTCCTGACCTTGCACCCCACGGTATATGCCAGCACATTGGTGAAAAAGATGGAAGAACACGGAGGCAAGGCTTACCTGGTCAACACCGGTTGGAATGGTACGGGCAAGCGCATCTCCATCAAGGACACCCGCGCTATTATCGACGCCATCATCAATGGTTCGATCGAAAAGGCCGAAACCAAACACATCCCCATCATGAACCTGACGGTTCCTGTCAAACTGGACGGTGTTTCCGATATCCTCGACCCCCGCAATACCTACAGCGACGTTAAGGAATGGGAAGCCAAAGCCACCAAACTGGCCGGCATGTACATTGAAAACTTCAAGCAATACTGCGACAACGACGCAGCCATTGCGTTGATTCCCTCAGGTCCGCAGCTGCCGTAATTTCTGTTTCTCTAGCTTTTTCATAACTCCAAGCGGGAGAGAGCCTTAAGGCTTTCTCCCGCTTTTCGTTAACGGTCAGGGTTACCACTCAACCCTCTATGACGGATTCCGCAGGCAGCATCAGGGTGCTGAATCGTATGATTTTTCAGAAATCAACAGGCCTGCTTCATCCCACATATACCAGGTGCCTGTTTTTTGGCCGTTTTTATAGTACATCTCATACCTTCTGATGCCGTTTTCATCCCAAATCATCCAGACACCGTCTTTCAGGCCATCGGCGTATTCTGCCTGGGCAATAAGCATACCGCTTTCATTGTATGTACGCCAGATACCGTGAAAAAGGCCTTTCCGAAAAGCACGGACCTCTTTGATTCTGGCGTTGGGGAAATACACCACGTAGGTTCCTTCCGGTCGCCCGTTGTACAAAAAGACGTCTAGCTTTACATCGCCACTTTCGTAGTATTCCCGATAATAACCAGTGAACAATTCGGTTTGAGTCTTGTCTGTGTAATACAAGCCTTCACTATACACCGGTTGTTGAACGACAACGTTGACAGACGCTTTTTTCTCTCCGTACAGGGCCAGCGACGCCAACACCCCACACACGAGGATCAACACGGTCAGCCTGTTCTTTATTTTCAATCGTATCATGCGGTAACTATTCATTCATGGTGCTAAAAGCAACCATCATAGGGTACGTGGTTAACCATCAGAAGGGGTAGTTTGTCCAGGAGAAAAGACTCGTGGCGCAACCCGTATTACCCGTCACAATCTGAACCAGGGGATAGGTTGTTGTATTCGGATTGACCTCTTTGCCAACAATGGCGTTGGTTAAGCTAGTGGTCAAATTGACACGTGACGTGGTCAGGCCGGCACCTTTTGAATCGGAAAAATCGACCAAATCAACCACAGTACCCGTACCCTTTACCAAGGCGTTTGTAATGACGGCTTTGGCTTCACGACGAATCTTTATCAGATCCATCATTTGTGTGGCAACCGTTGTACCTGGAGCCAACCTCAAATCAAATGTCACATTGTTCACCGTGAAGTCAGACTGATCCGTCTGGCCCTGATAGTTGCCATCAAAATTGCCATCAGCTTCAATCCCGCGAGGATCCGATTCAGAGCTGGTGAAGCCCGTTTCCCAGATGCCATAGGCATTGGTCAACGTACCTTTATACCCTTGGGTGAAGTCAAACATATCATCGTCAGCATTGACAACAAGCAGATTGGACACATTAACCGAACCACCAAAAAACTCAATGCCGTCGTCGGCACTCTCCAGCACATATACATGCTCAATGGTTGTGCCGCTACCAACACCGTTCAATGTCAGTCCATTGTGTTCTACATTGGCGCTGGATCGGGCACCACAATACGCCAGCTTCAGGTAGGAGATCGATCCGGAATTATCATTGGCTATCGTTCCGCCGTATACATAGGCTGAATTTATTTCCGTGGATCCGGTAAGGCCACCACCCAGGGGTGCTTTACCGTTGATGATGAGTCCTCCCCAATAACCAGCGGTGGCATTGGTGCTATCGGCTGTCATGATCACAGGTTTAGAAGCCGTGCCTCTGACGTAGATCTTGCCCCCTTGGAGAACAAGAATATAGTTGCTGAACCCTTTTTTTGCCTTAATGGTGGTACCGGCGGGAATATCCAACACGCCCCCATTTTCCACAATGACTGGGCCTGTGATGGTGTAGATCTTGTCGGGGTCCAACGTCTTTGTGTCAGTGATACTGCCTGATAACTGTGTTTCGACGCCAGTCTGGGTTTCGTCTTCATTGGTGCAGGAGATCATTGAGACAGACAAGAGCATCAGGAAGCCCACTGTCAGTAAGGAAAATAACTGTTTCATTGTTTCTAACATTTAATTGATTAACAGGTTGTTATGAAATTCACACGGTAGTTTTAGAACGTGTAGGAAACACCCAGGTTGAGGCTCATGCCTTTGTGGTATTCGTTCAGAACAAGGGTATTGCCTTGATTGTCGTTGCGGGTCAGGCGAATGGCCGGATCCAATAGGTTGCTGGCTTTAAGCTTGACAGCCAGATGCTTGCTCCACTTATAAGCAGAGACAAGGTTGAGCGTCGGAACACCTTTGTCGATGATGTCGTGATAGCCCATGGTGCCCAGGGTGTGAATTCGGTCACTGGTATAGTTGACGATCAAAGCGCATAGGAAGCTTTTATCAAAAGCGGCATGGGAATACGACAGATCAACATTTGTCATAAAAGGAGAGGCTCCCTCCAGGTTGGTGCGGCGAGGTGTCGTGTTGACAATGTCAAGATTCAACCCCATCAGCATATACGAGGCATTGAATCCTATTGCAAGGCGATGATTGCTTTGNNACGCGATTGAACAGGTTTTTGCGTACATCAAGTTCCAGTCCGGCAACCATGGCCGAAGGACTGATGTTCTTGTACGTGAGCAAGCCAGCTGAGTTCCCTTCGTTGACGCGGCCAATGGGGTTTGACAGGTGTTTGAAAAAACCGTTCAACGTGACCACTTCCGCAGGACTCAGGTAATGGTCCCATTTCAGGTCGGCCTGGTAATTCTCTGAGGGTTTGAGCGCGGTATTGCCTTGGCTGACAAAACCAATGTTGACGTATTGATAGGGGGAGATTTCTTTTGACTGCGGCAAGGTGTATGTTTTGCTGAGCCCCAACCGGAGCGTGTTTTTCTCGTCCATATCGAATTTCAGATTGACACTGGGCAAGAGAAAGAATTCGTTGATGCGTTGGCTGCCCGGACTGGCGCTTTGAATGCGATGATCGATTGTCAGGTCGACGTATTCGGCGCGCAGACCAATGTTGGTGGCCAACTTGGGATGTACGTAATAGTTGACGTCCACAAAACCGGCGTTTATGTATTTGGCGACGTTGTATTCGTTTGGGTCACCGAGTACCATGGTATACAAGCCCTTGTTGAAATTTGACTGGTTGTACAACCCATCCAGGTCCAGGTTGTCCAATGAATAGGCACCGGGGAAAGCGGAGAAGTTGTATTCTATGGCATTGAATTGATCACGGACAAAACGGCTGTCGTAACCAATGGACACCTTGGATGATCCGCTTCCATCAGGGCTGTCGAGTGCGTACTCAACCGCCGACTTCAGGGTTAAGTCGTTGTTGTTCAGTTCAGAGAAAAACCGTTTTTGACGGTTGCTTCCCGTAAGGATGTAGTCTTCACCTCTTTTTGATAGGTTGTTTTCCCTGCGATCGGGCTCCAGACCTGAAATGGTGTTGTAGGATACGCCAATGTGAAAAGTTGAGTGGTCGGAGAGCGTCCAGTCTGTCGCCAACTGATGAACGATCAATAGATTATCATTTGTTTGCTGTCTGATCAGATACCCCACATAGCCACTTTCATCCGCATCCTGATAGGCTTCTCCGTTCATCCCGCTGTACTGGCCAATGTATTGATTATTAACGTGCAACGTCATCAGGTTGTACGTCAGACGGTGTTTTTGGCTGGTGAGCCACTCTACGTTTGCCAAAAGCAGTTGATGGATGGTCTGGCTGTACTTTTCGCCAGTCTGATCCTGGTAAATGGTGCCAGCATTGGTGGCATTGCGAACGTCTTCTTTGGTATAGGCGAAGTCCGTTTCGTAAGCTGCAACAATGTAGAACGAAAGGGGACTTTTAGTGGCTCCCAGTTCATAGCGCTTTCCCCCGGAAAGGGCGTATGATTGATTGACAGGGTAATCTACAACAGAGGGATTCAGGTTGTTCTGAAAAGTAGCGGTGTTGGCAGCTGGTTTAACGGAGTTGGCAAAACCCAGCACATCAGATCCTGCTTGTTTCAGAAAATCAACGGCTTGTGTCGTCGAGGTATTGAAACCGGTAGTCAACTCGGCTTCAAAGGCCTTGTCTCCAACCAGGTTTTTCGAGTTGATATTGATCAATGCGCCTCCCACATCGCCAAAGGAGGTTCCGTTAAATACTTTGTTGACCCCAATGTGTTGAATCATGTCGCTCGAAAAGAAAGAAAGGTCTATGTTCTTGTATTCAGGATCTTCAGAGGGCAGGGGGAAACCATTTAAGGTCGTTGCGTTGTAACGGTCTCCCAAACCTCTGACAATGACATTCTTCACTCCCTCTTGCTTTGTAATCCCTGAGAGGTTGGCGACAGCGGATGCTGCATCACTGAATCCTTTCCTCGCCATTTCATTGACGCCTACTGCCTGTGTGGACAACAACGCCATTTTTTGCTCTTTCAATAAGACCGCTTCACTTTGGCGGTTAGCCCGTCCTATGACCACCACATCACCGAACATGGTATCTGACGGCTTCATGGACACGTCTATCACCGTTGTCTGACCGCTTTCCACCACCACTTCTTTGGTTATGGACACGTATGAGATGTACGAAATACGCAGGGAGTACGTGCCTGGTCTTATGTTGTTGATGGTATACTGGCCCTCCATATCGGTGACGGCAGTTTTGGTGGTTCCTTCCATCAATACGGATGCACCAATCAGGCATTCCTTGGACTGTTCATCGACAACGAGGCCTTTGATTGAGCCTGTCTGGGCAGTGGCGGGTAGGAAGTTGCTCCATGTAATCAGGATAAACAGCAGGGAGACGAGGGGTAGAGAAGTGAATCGAATCATGTGTGCTACGCTTTCTAATGCGCTGGAAGTCAATGAGGCTTCAGGGTTATCTTCCATTCGCCACTGGGTGCCGTTTTCAAATCAAGTTGTTGGGCTTGGTAGGAAATTAAGGTAACGTTGACGTTGCCTGACTTGCTTTTTCCAACCGGCAACGAAAACTTGCCTTCCAGATCAGAATAGTACGTTTTTCCATTGTATTGCATGGCTACGCCGGCCAAAGGCTCCGACGTGGTTTCATCGGATACAACGCCCTTAAGGTCTGTTGAAGCAACGGCATGGGTGGTTTCAGGTTTCTGGGTCGTTGAGGTCAAGCCAGGATCGGCCTTCAAGTTGCTTGAAAAAGACAGGGCAAGCGTGAGAAGGCCAAGTTGAAAACAGGTGAGGCGTTTGGTTTGCATAATTATCTATGTATTGAGTGCATTGTTTGATGGTGCAAAAATGGTGAAGTGACATCGCACGTGTATGTCAGTCAGATGACAGTTTATGAACAATTTGACTTCAGAGGCACGGCTGGTCTTACTCCCGCTCTGTGACTTCACTCCTGTTCATCGTCAAATTCTTGCCAACTTTCATCACTGCTTTCGTTGAAGCAGGCGTCAATTGGGGGATCAACCGTTCGTTCACTGGTGGAGGCTCTTTCTTGTGGTTGTGTGATCATGGTTCTAACCATACCATCAACCAAGCCCCTGGTGGGCACGATAAACTTACTCACTCCGGCAGCTTTGGCCACCTGGATGAAAATTTCACAGGCGGGCACGATGACATCGGCCCTGTCGGGAGCCAGATCGAATACGTTCATGCGTCCTTCCACGGATATTTGTCGCAACTTCGTGTGTAACAATTGCAAGCTGCGCAATGTGAACGCCTTGTCCCTGGTTGTTCTGATCAGTCGAGCGATTTTGTTGATGTTGCCTCCTGTCCCGATGAGGGCTACCGGGGCATGGCTTGCCTTGATGCGACTGAGGTAATCGATCATGGCTTGACGTTCTGTTTTCATTTCCTTGCCAACCAACTGTCTGACCGTACCCACATTGAAACGTCGTGCATCGGCCAGTCGTCCGTTTTCCAATAACACGATTTCCGTTGTTCCCCCTCCAAGATCAACGTAAAGGTAGTTGCGTTGTGGGAGCAATTTTTCCGTCGCATAACTCTCATAAAGAAACCAGGCTTCTTCATTGACCGATAGTGGTTGAACGGTTAAGCCTGCTTTTTCCTTAATGATAGCTAAAATCTCATCACTGTTGGATGCTTCCCTAAGGGCTGATCCAGCAAATGCCATGTACGTTCGTACCTGTTGCACCCGCATGAGGTAGCCAAAAGCCTTCATTACATGGATCAACCAACGAACGCTGGACTGACTGATGGTTCCATTGGTAAAACTGTCTTCTCCCAAACGGAGGGGTATCCTGATAAGGACCTCCTTTTTACTGACCGGACCCGACGGGCTGTCGCGCACACTGGCGATGAGCAGCCTCACGGCATTTGATCCTATGTCGATAGCGGCAACGTTGTGGTACATGTGGTTCGTTTCTTTTGTCCACAAAGTACCGTACTTGATGTGACAAGCGTATATCGTTGGTGTGACTATTCAGTGAGAAGGTGTCTGGATTTTGGTTTGTGGTTGGTTATCGGCGTGTCCAGCCTGTTGGTCATTCTGTCGGCTCGCTAGACCGCCTGGGGGCCCGTCCGCTCTTCTTCAGGGCCTGATCCAGGAGGTAAGCGATTTGTCCGTTGGTGCTGCGGAATTCATCGGCCGCCCACTTCTCGACGGCGTCCATCAAGTCAGCATCCACACGGAGCATGAAACTTTTTGTCTTTTGCGTTTTGCCCATGCTTCGTTAATTGTACAACGTACCCGCATTGACAATGGGTTGTGTGGATTCTTCGCCACAGAGCACCACCAGTAGGTTGCTGACCATCGCGGCGCGTTTGTCGTCGTCAAGCTCGATGATGCCTTCGTCCTTTAATTTATCAAGCGCCAGTTTGACCATACCTACGGCCCCTTCCACGATCTTTTCACGGGCGGCGATGATGGCATCGGCTTGTTGACGGCGCAACATGACAGCCGCTATTTCAGGCGCATAGGCCAGGTAATTGATTCTGGCTTCCACCACCTCGATACCGGCAATGGCCAGCCGATCGCTCAATTGTTTCTCCAACAAGAGGTTGATTTCGTCGCCTCCCCCTCTAAGAGTAAGCACGTCCTTGCCAGCCGCATCGGCCTCATCGTAGGGATATTGGCCGGCTACCTGACGGAGTGCAGCGTCGCTTTGAACCTTGACAAAGTTTTCATAGGCTTTCATTTTCATGGCCAACTGATCGACGACGACGCCAGTTTGAGCTTTGACCGTCACGTTTTCCGAGGCGTTATCGATGTCAAAAGAGGCCTTGTAGGTATCGTTGATGCGCCAAACAAGAACCTGGCCGATCATAACAGGATTTCCGGCTTTATCGTTGACCTTAATGGGGGTGGCATCCAGGTTTCTGGCTCTCAATGTCAGTTTTTTCTTGGCGTAAAAAGGATTCACCCAGAAAAAACCGTTATCCTTGAGGGTCCCGTGGTAACGGCCAAAAAAGACCATGACCCTGGCTTCGTTGGGTTCCACCTGGACAAAACCAAACCAGGCCAGTAAGCTGAAAAGAAAAAGCAAAAGGGTTCCTAAAATAAGGAGCGTTTTGCCCGTCGATGGTTCAATTGCGTTAATCTGTGTAATGAACAACCAGATCAACCCAGCAGGCAATAGCAGGTTGAACAACAACATGGGAATACCGGGCAATTTGGTGCCTTTAAATACCACTTCATTTGTTTTCATTGGTCCATGAATTAGGATTATTAGATAGAAATATGATATCATTTCAATATCACAAAGATTAGAAAATTGATTTCACATGTCAAAATGTGTTTTTTTCTCCCTCTTTTCACTTTTTTTAATGGTACTCGACACAATATGTGGTCATACAGGCGTTTAATGGAGGAATTGTCACCACACATACCTGATTTACGTCGACTTCAATGAGTTAACCATTCACTTGTTTTTTTACTTTTTTTTTGTACTTTTACCACAAATTAACAATTGATGACCAGATTAACCCGCCTTGTTTGTCTTTTGGGAATGGTCTTACTGGTGGGCGCCTGCTCATCGGACAAACCTGGTTGTGTGTCGGTTGAGGGTGAAATTCAGCACCTGGGGCGCTCAGCCATCTGTCTTTCCTACTACGTTGGCGAACATGTCCTGGCATACGACACGCTGTACTCTAACGAATCGGGGTTTTTCCGGTTTGAGGTTACAGGGACTGATGAAATCAATCCCATCACCCTCTATTTCCAGGATTTCAACTATTGGACCACCATTTTTGCCAAAGGCGGAGACATCATACGAATAACCGGCGATATTGAACTCGTTGATTTATTGACCATCACAGGAGGGCCAGTCAATGACGACCTAACCCGCTTCAAACAGGATATCCATGAGTTATACGTGGAACGTCAGCGAATCATTGACGGCAAATATCAGCAAGGGGGTGAAACCGTGGAAGTACGCTTGGCTGAGATCAACCTGGCTTTAAAACGTAAAGCCAAAGAATTCATACTGGAACACCCTGCTTCCTTTGCCAGCCTGGTGCTCATACAGGATTTCTTTTACCAGGATTATGATCCCAATACGGGGGAATTGCTTCATTTGCTCGAAGGTGAGGCAAAAAACAACCACCTGGCCGAACGGTTGGAACAAGGCATGGCTGCCTGGTGAAAACAGACTGATCCTCCCCTCAGAATAAACGTTCGACATTCTGGATAGATTTTACCTTTCTTTTTTGTTTATTTATTGTTTATATTTACCTTTGCCCAAAAAGAAGATGCTGGTAGAGGTCTTAAGTGCAGCCATTTCAGGGATAGATGCGTTTCCTGTTCACATAGAAGTGGGATTATCCAGGGGTATACGGTTTTCGTTGGTGGGTTTGCCCGACAGCGCCGTCAAGGAAAGTCATGAACGGATAACCTCGGCGCTGCGGTATAATGACATGGATCTGCCCAGGCATCAGATTACCATCAACATGGCTCCGGCTGATTTACGGAAAGAAGGTACAGCCTACGACTTACCGCTGGCAGTGGGCATCATGGCTGCCGGTGGTTTCGTAAAAAATGACGGATTGTGTGAGACGTTGTTCATGGGGGAATTATCGCTTGATGGTCACCTGCGGCAGGTTCGTGGTGCTTTGGCTGTTGCCTTGATGGCCAAAAAAATGGGAATCAAACGGTTGATCCTGCCGGCAGCCAACGCTTTGGAAGCAGCCGTGGTCGAAGGTTTGGCCGTATACGGTCTGGACACCTTGAGCGACGTGGTGGGTCTATTGAATGGACAGGCCATGGCAACCATCACTGTCTGCAACCAGCACAATCAGGTTGCTGATGAAGACCTGGAGGCAGATTTCGCGGATGTCAAGGGACAGGAAGCAGAAAAAAGAGCGATTGAAGTAGCCTGTGCCGGTGGTCATAACCTATTGATGATAGGGCCTCCTGGCGCAGGCAAGACAATGATGGCCAAATGCATACCAGGGATTTTACCCCCTATGAGTCGTGCCGAGTCGCTGGAAACGACGGTTATTCATTCGGTAGCCGGGAAAACAGGACCGGGAAAAGCGCTGCTGACAGCACGTCCGTTTCGAGCACCACACCACAGCATCAGCGCTATCGCCTTGATAGGCGGAGGAGCCAAGCCACAACCGGGTGAAATATCCCTGGCTCACAATGGTGTACTTTTCCTGGATGAATTACCCGAGTTTCAACGCCATGTCCTTGAAGTGCTCCGACAGCCCTTGGAAGACAGAGTCATACAGGTGGCCAGGGCCAACTACCAAGTCTGTTACCCGGCAAACTTTATGTTGGTTGCCTCACTGAATCCTTGTCCTTGTGGGCATTACAATGATCCGGAATTGCCCTGTGTGTGTACACCAGGTCAAATCAAGCATTACCTGAACAAATTGTCCGGCCCCTTGCTCGACCGCATCGACCTGCAACTGGAACTTACACCGGTACCTTTTGAGCAATTGACAGCAAAAAAGCAGGGTGAATCAAGTGCTTCCATTAGAGACAGGATCATGGTTGCCAGGGATCGACAAGCCAGACGGTTCGAAAAGGAAACCGGCATCTTTTCCAATGCCATGATGACACCAGCCTTACTTCGCCAACACGCAAAACTATCCACAACCGCCGTGTCCTTGC
Source organism: Bacteroidales bacterium (assembly GCA_003506275.1). Lineage (GTDB taxonomy): Bacteria > Bacteroidota > Bacteroidia > Bacteroidales > UBA1402 > UBA8389. The sequence continues at coordinate 21,248 of DOBD01000191.1, forward strand.
TGCAAACGGCCATGTCTAAACTGCACCTGTCTGCCAGAGCATACGACAGAATCCTGAAAATGTCCAGGACCATTGCCGATTTGGCCGGTCACGAAAACGTACAGACCGAAGATGTGGCTGAAGCCATTCAGTACAGGCTGTTGGATAAAGGGAAATGGGGGGCCTAAGTGTTTATAAACAGCAGGCAACGCCTAACTACGTCTTGCTTGGTTTGACCATCGGTAAGCACCACAATATCTGCCTGGTCGTAAAAAGGTGAACGTTTGGCCAGCAGTTGGGTGATGAAACGGGGAAGCGTTTCTTTTGTCTGTCCCTCGAGGAGTGGACGGTTGCCCAGTTCAGGCTTCAGACGCAGAGATAGTTCCTCAGGTGACGCCTTCAAGTAAACGGTTTTACCCTTGGTTTTCATGTAGGCCATATTATCAAAATAGCAAGGTGCTCCACCTCCGGTAGCGATGATGGAAGGACTGCCTTGAGCCAACGCGTGAAGAGCCTCACGCTCCAAAGCCCTGAAGGCTTCCTCACCAAGCGATTCAAACAGCGCAGGGACTGTTTGCCCCTGCTGCTGTTCAAGATAGTGGTCCAAATCGATGAACGGTAGTCCAAGCGGTGCGGCAAGCATCCGTCCTATGGTTGATTTTCCAGATCCCATGAAGCCAATCAAAAAGAGGGATGTCTTCATTCCTTTGGACTAATAGATACACGATAATCGATCGAGTTGTTTAGAAGCGCGTGTTGCGCATATCGCCAGTATCCAAAAAGGCCTGGTGGAAAGCGTGACCTTGTGATAAGGAGTGCGGCGTGTGGCCGCCCTTGCTCAGTTTGAGGTAGTCCCACATCAACTGCTTGTAATCAGGATGGACGCAGTTCTCTATAACCGTTTGAGCGCGCTGCACAGGCGATTTTCCCCTCAGGTCGGCTACACCCTGTTCGGTAATCAATACCTTGACCGAATGCTCGTTGTGATCCTGGTGTGAAACCATGGGCACGAGTGCACTGATCTTTCCTCCTTTGGCAACGGAGGGACAGGTAAAGATCGACAAGTAAGCGTTACGGGTAAAATCACCGGAACCACCGATACCATTCATCATTTTGGTACCCAGCACATGCGTGGAGTTGACGTTGCCAAATATGTCGGCTTCCAGGGCCGTATTGATGGTGATGAGTCCAAGTCGTCTGGCAATCTCCGGGCTGTTTGAAATTTCCTGTGGCCGTAAGACCAATTTTGATTTGAAAAAGTCCCAATCCTGATAGACACCGGCCAACACGTCCGAAGAAATGGTCAGGGAGCAACCGCTGACAAATTTTACATCGCCCTTGCGCATCAGTTCAATAACGGCATCCTGAATCACCTCAGTATACATCTGAAATACAGGAATTCCCGGATTTGACCCCAAGGAAGCCAACACAGCGTTGGCGATGTTGCCTACACCCGATTGAATGGGTAAAAACGAAGCGGGGATACGTCCGGCCTTCATCTCGCCGACCAAGAAGTTAGCCACATTGTCCCCTACGGCGGCTGTGACCTCATCAATGGGAGCAAACCCACCGACTTGGTCAGGCTCGTTGGTTTCAACAATCCCGACGATTTTTGCCGGGTCCACCTTGAGGACGGGGCTGCCAATGCGGTCTGAGGGTTGGTAGACGGGGATTTCACGGCGGCAAGGAGGATCAAGGGGCTCGTATATGTCATGCAAACCCTTGATGTGAGTCGGGTGTTGGCTGTTCAGCTCCAGGATGATCTTATCGGCCAATCTGGCCACTGTCGGAGAGATACCCACCCCCGAAGTCAGTACCAGTTCTCCCTTTTCAGTAACATCACAGACCTCGAGTATGGCTACGTTGACCTTGCCCAGGAAGCCATAACGTAATTCCTGAGCCAAACCGGACAGGTGCATATCAATGTAGGCCGTTTTTCCACCATTGAGGTTGTTGCGCATGTCTCCGTTCGATTGATAGGGCACACGAAACGACACGGCCTCGGCTCTAGCCAATTCTCCATCGAGAGAATCGCCGGTGGAAGCTCCGGTAATCACACCGATTTGAAACGTGCGACCAGCGTTGTGTTCACTGATTGCTCTGGCGGCGATGGCTTTGGCCACCACTTTGGGCGATCCGGCCGGTGTAAAACCACTGAACCCGACGTTATCGCCGTTATTCACATACGAAGCTGCTTCTTCTGCAGTAAGGATACGATAGGACATATGCGTGTTTGTTTTTAAGCACCGCAAAAGTACAAAAAACCAACACAATAAAACAGTAAAAAAGGAGGGGAATTTACCCGATTTTCAAAACTTTGGGCGCATGATTTCGCCGTAAATGAGTGCCTTTCTCACTTCCTGCAGTTCATCCAAATCGTCGGAAACCGATAGAAGAGCGGGTGAGGCCACAATTTCGGCGATTTCACCCTCAGTAACTATTCGCTTACCTTTGCTGCCCGGTGTTGGCTTAGCCTTGATTTTGTCTTCCAGGCTGATTGCTTGACGGGTAAACCGTTCCGCACTTTGATTGGGACGACGGAAGGTCTCAGACGATTGGTTGGTACGTCGAAAATCCTCGGCGGGTTGATTGGTACGTCGGTAACCTTCGTCCGACTGACTGGCCGTTCGCTCGGTCGCTGTGTTCAGCGTTGAGGCAGGTCGATTGGCAGCAGGCGTTGGTTTGGGATTTCTGGGAATGAAGTCATCGTCATCCACATCAAACAAACTCTTGGTGGTTTCCCGCATGACGTTCTTGATCCATTCCGTTCCATCGCCAGTCGATGTCCCGGCGTTGTCCTCATCGTGAACGGCAGCCGCTTCCTGCTTCTTTTTAACGGATTTGACCACGGAGGCCACCACCGATACAGCGATCATGCCATAAAAAATCAAGTCACCGGCATCCATACCTTTATTTTTTCTCAAAAGTAGGCATTCGGTCGGGTAAAAACAACCCTCATCATAAAAAACACCTCAGGATCAGGCCAAAAAACCAGCCGCCTTCGTAAAGACCTTGTTGAAGGAGTGAGTCAACACCCCTTCGTCCACACGACCCGTAGGAGGAAAAGGACTTTCATGAGAATAGTCGAATGGGAAATCCAACTGCTCGAAACAGGCTGTCGCCAGGCTTTCACCCATGCATGCCTGCACACCGGCATAGGGCATGACCGTATCTTTTTTCAGGGAAATTCCGGCAATACCTGCTTGTCTGGCCTTAAAAAACGACAGCCGTTCCTCCCGGTATGCCTCAGGCAAAACCATCGCGTTGAAAGCCCTGAGGATACGACTTTCCATGGATCGGCCAGCCGCCAAAGAGGCGGTTTTTTCCATCCATTCCTGACAATAGTACTGGAACAGCCGGTCGTAGGCCACTTTGTCCATGATATACCTGGAGGCGCCGTACATCGCTTTGAAAATGGAGCCACCACAAAAGACAAAAAGGCGGGAACGGGAGAACAGCCTT
>DOBD01000084.1:0-6866 GCA_003506275.1 Bacteroidales bacterium
CTTATCGGTAGGGATGCCATCCTTTTTTACCAGAAAGTCGGGACGACGATCGGCCAACAAGGGGGCGTTCATGGGGAAACGGCTATCCAGTATCACGGTTGGCACTTGTCCGCCTCCAAAAGGACCCACGGCGACAGATTGGCGACGGTTGTAGGTATACGGGTCGAAGCCGGCAAATGGCTTGACACCAACCGAAGAATGGCTGTCGACCGACAAGGCCGTACGTTCGAAGACCATTTCCACCAACCGCTTGGCCACAGGGATCTCTGCTTCCGGATCCTCGCTGAGCGAAACCCTGATGGTATCACCTATCCCATCGAGCAGCAAGGCTCCGATGCCGATGGTTGACTTTACACGACCATCTTCACCATCGCCAGCCTCCGTCNNTTGGACGCTTTGATGGAAATAACCACGTCAGAAAACACCTCTTCCACACAGAGACGCAAAAATTCCAGGCATGACTCCACCATACCTGCCGGTGTGTCACCATAGCGACTCATGATGCGGTCGGACAGCGAACCATGATTGACACCAATACGGATGGCTGTTCCCCGTTGTTTGCACACGCGCAGGAAANNGCACAAAGCGTTCCCGGATTTTGGCCAATTCACCGGCGTATTCTTCGTCGGTGTACTCGAAGGTGGTAAACGTTTTAACCGGATCCACGTAGTTGCCCGGGTTGATGCGCACCTTTTCCACATGCAGGGCGGCCTCATCGGCGGCCTTGGGGTTGAAGTGGATATCGGCCACCAGAGGCACGGAGCACCCCTTTTCCAGCAATCCACGCTTAATCAACGCCAGGTTGGCGGCCTCGCGCTCACCCTGGGCAGTCAGACGCACCAAATCGGCACCGGCATCCACGATGCGCAGGGTTTGAGCTACGCACGCCTCAGTATCCATGGTCGAGGTATTGGTCATGGACTGTAGACGAATCGGTTGGTCGCCCCCCAACAACAGGTTGCCAATGCGGACCACCGAACTGGCCCTGCGGGTGAAATGAAACAAATCAGGACAATACGACATGACAAAACGATTAACGGGACGAGATAACTACCGGGACGAAAAGCAGGTTGCACAGACAGAAACGGAGCACTCAGCGCGCCCCGTTCTTACCGTTTCAATTGGTCTTGAAGGGATACTCGATCTTTTTCAGTTCCTCGTTGGCCTTGACAATCTTCGACTTTAACCCTTGCTTGTACGCCTTCAACGTGGCACCGATGGCCGGGTCGCTTTGAGCCAATATCTGAGTGGCCAGGATAGCGGCATTCAAGGCTCCGTTCACGCCCACTGTTGCCACCGGTATACCTGGAGGCATTTGTACGATGGCAAGCAGCGCGTCCATCCCTCCCAAGCTGGCGTTGATGGGAACACCAATCACCGGCAAGGTCGTGGAGGCCGCTATCACACCGGGTAAGTGAGCAGCCATACCGGCAGCAGCGATGATAACCTTGATACCCCTGTCGGCAGCCTCGTTGGCGAAGCGTTCCACCTCTTCCGGTGTACGATGGGCCGACAAAGCGTTGATCTCAAAAGGAATCTTAAAGTCATTGAGCAGAGCGGCAGCCTTGTCCATGACCTCGAGGTCAGAAGTGCTGCCCATGATGATGCTTACAATTGGTTTCATAGTCCTTGTTGCTGTCTGTTATTGGATGAAAGCAGCATAGGCCGTCGCATCCATCAAGTCATTCACTTCTTCCGGTTTGGCAAGCTTCACACGAAGCATCCAGCCAGCACCATAGGGATCCTGGTTAATGATTTCCGCCTTCTCAGTCACTTCCTCGTTGACTGCGAGGACAATACCGGTAACCGGCATAAACACCTCGGAAACAGCCTTAACCGCCTCTACCGTGCCGAAAGGGTCATTCTTATCAATCATGACACCAATGGCAGGCAATTCAGCGAAGATGATGTCGCCCAGTTCAGATTGGGCATAATCCGTGATACCGATCAAGGCTTCGTCGCCTTCCACTTTCAACCATTCATGATCTTTCGTGTAACGTAATTGTTCTGGAGTATTCATACGAGTCTATTTAGGGGATTAAGTAATAAACGGAACAAACCGATGCAACCCCCAGTAGAAAACCACTGGCAGCCTGAGCGGTCGTGTGAGCCTTGAGGTATAGGCGGCTCGATGCCTGCAAGCCAGCCAACAGGAAGCAGACCGACAGTAACAGCGTAGGATTGAGTTGTTGCTGCAGGCAGACGATGACGATACCGGCCGCCAGGCAACCAAAAGACATGGTGTGTGCACTGATTTTCCACTTCAGGGTGATGAGAAATGCCATCACGATGGAAAAGAGCGAACCCAGGTAAAGTTTGACGATGCTCCAGGGAATGGCTACCCTGAGCAAGAGCAGAATGGTGGCCAGATAAGCCAGGAAAATGATGGTATAGGGCCAAATACGTTGGGAACGGATTGACACATCCAGGTCGGCCACCACGCCTTGCTGGCGCAACAACCAGATGGCTACGGCCGGCAAGATCCCTGTTGTCAGGAAAACCAGGCTAATGACATATAACTTGTAATTCAAGGGATACAATCCATACACACCCGCCTTAAAAAAAAGGAGGGTGCCGATAAGGGGCAACAACAGAGGGTGAAGAATACCGGAAACCCATTTAAAAAACGTGGTCATGGTGCAGGTGTTAAATTTCACGTCGTAATCTGGCCACTGGTATTCCCAGTTGGTCCCTGTATTTGGCAACCGTACGCCTGGCAATCAAATACCCTTGCTCGGTCAGGATGGCCGACAACTGGTCATCGGTCAGGGGATCCCTTTTGTCCTCCCCGGCAATGCTTTCCTGCAAGATGGTTTTGATTTCCAGGGAAGAAACGGCCTCCCCACTGTCTGTTTGCATACCTTCGGAAAAGAAGTGCCGTAGCGGAAACAACCCGAACTCAGTTTGAATGTATTTGCTGTTGCTGACCCTGGAAATGGTCGATATGTCATAACCAGTACGCTCGGCAATATCTTTCAGGATCATCGGTTTCAGTTGTTTGTCGTCCCCGTCCAAGAAATAGCTTCGTTGGTAATCGATGATGGCCTGCATGGTTCTCATCAAGGTTTCCTGACGTTGACGTACGGCCTCGATAAACCACTTGGCCGCATCCACCTTTTCCTTGGCAAACTGTAACGCTTCCCTGGCCTCCCGGGTCTGGTTTTTCACATTGGACTTGAAGTCACTCACCATGTCAAGATAACCCCGGTTGACGTGCAATTCAGGCACATTGCCGCTGTTTAAGGTCAGTAAGAGATACCCATCGTTGTTTTAGAGCATAAAATCCGGTACCACCTGCTCCCGTTTCTCTTCAAGCACCGAACCGAACAAGTTGCCGGGTTTCGGATTGAGCTTGGTGATTTCCTGCATCATCGCTTTGAGAGCCTCCTCTGAACAGCCCATTTTTTTCAGGATCACCTCGTATTGTTTCCTGGACACCTCATTGAAATACGTTTCCACCAGGGCGATGGTCTGATCGTGCAAAGGGCTGGGCGACTTGCGTTTCAGTTGCAAAAGCAGGCAATCCCTCAAATCAGCCGCTCCTACGCCGGGCGGATCAAACTGTTGAATCAGTTGTATCAGTGCCATGATGGTGTCTGCGGGGACCTCCAAACCAAGAATGATGGATAAATCGTCGGAAAGGGCCTCAGGTGTCCGGCGCAAATAGCCGTCTTCATCGATGTTGCCGATGATGAAGGTCGCGACTTTCCGGTCTTCCTCCGACAATTCCTGAAGATTGAGCTGTTCGAGCAAGACATCGTTGAGGGTCACATCGGCTGTCACCGGGAGCCAGTCCTTCCAGTTGTCAAGGGCCGACTCTCCACCCGTTTGCCTGGTCTTGTAATCGGGAATGTCATCGTCGGTCGCATAATCATCGAAGGTAAAATCATCGTTGTTACCTCCGTCGCCGGTGTCATAAAGCGGATCATCGTTCTGATCGGTCACCGCGTTTTCGCCCAGCTCCAACGCCGGATTCGCATCGACCTCCTGCATGACCCGTTCCGTCATTTCAACAGAGGGGACTTCCAACAGCTTGATAAGCTGGATCTGCTGTGGCGAAAGCTTTTGAAGCAGCTTCTGCTGTTGGAACTGACGTAACATGGCGCTCAGACTGTTTGGGACAAAGATAGCAATTTGGGTCCAAATGTACGAAACCCGCTCAATACCTAAAGCTGCTACCCCCGAGGAATTCCCTCAACAACGAAGTTCTGGGAATTTCAGGATCGGAAATGGGCACGAAGAATTCCAGGAAGCGCAACAGTCGATGTGCCTCGGTGTATTCGGGGCATCGTTGGGGAACCTGCCTCAGGATGGGCTCGGCGTAGCTTCTGAGAACGGAAAATTCAAACAGCAGGGCCGAATTGAACATGGCATCGGCGTTCTCCTGGTAAGGGAATATCCATTTTTCTTCTCCATCCCGCACACTATCCCAACGGGAAATGGTATCCTGAGCCGAATAGCCTCTGTAGCGGAAATCCCTGATGATGCGGCGCAGCAATCGATTGTCGGTGGTGGGTATCCAGTTGTGATAATCCAGGGAGATAGACGTCAGGGCTGACACGTAGACCTTGAACAGGAGTTCAGGCTTCATCCCTGGCAGCAAGGCCGGGTTCAGGGCGTGAATACCCTCCAGGATGAGTACATTGTTGGGATTCAGCTTCAGCTTGTCGCCCTTGTATTCTTTTCGACCGATGGTAAAATTAAAGGTGGGGATATCCACTGTTTCACCTTTCAACAGCGCCTTGAGTTGAGTGTTGAACAAGTCCAGATCGAGGGCATGCAGCGATTCGAAGTCGTATTGACCGTTGGCATCAAGTGGGGTATCTTCCCTTTCCTTGAAATAATTATCGAGCGACAAAGCCACCGGCTTGATACCCAGCACCATCAACTGTATGCTCAGTCGCTTGGCAAAGGTCGTCTTACCCGACGACGAAGGCCCGGAAATAAGGATGATACGCGCTGTCTGTTGCTGTTGGATTTGATCGGCAATCTGAGCCATCTTTTTTTCCTGCAGCGACTCGGAAATATTGATCAGATGTGTCGACTCTCCCCTGACACAGAGCTTGTTGAGGTCGCCCACCGTTGTCAGTGACATGATACGGTTCCAACGGAGAAACTCGTTGAATACGCCCAACATCTTGTGCTGTGGTACGATATCTTCCAGTTTGCTGGGATCTTTACGATCGGGAATCTGCAACAGGAAGCCATTGAAATAAGGCTTGAGGTCAAAAAGGGAGATCGCCCCCGTGGACATGGCCAACGCACCATAATAATAATCGATGTGCCAGCCCATTTTCCAATAGTCACTGTATAAATGGCCTTTGGTTTCCAACAGATCGACAATATCCTTACGCCCTCTCTCCTTGAACATCTCAATGACAACCGGTGTCTCATCCCGGTAATAATCGATGGGGTTGTCGGCACTGATCAGTTCCTGCATGCGCTTCTTGATGGCTTCAAGATCTTTAGGCTTGAGCGCCCTGCCCAGTTCCAGCTCGCAAAAATAGCCCTTGGAAACCGGATGCTCCAACCGAAAGACCCCATCGGGGTACAACTCGGATATCGCGGCAGCCAACACGAAGGTCAGGGTACGCACATAGGCGCGCATACCCGAACTGCTGTTGATATCGATGAATTCGATTTGTTTGGGATTGTATAACTCGTATTTGAGGCTGACGGTCTTGTTGTTGACCCTGGCCGCAATGGCTCCTGGCAACACGGCTGCCGCCATTTGCTGATACACCTCGTAAGCACTGGTTCCCATGGGAAATAAGGCATGTTCACCCGTATTGACACAAAAAACCCGTATCGTTTTACCCATTCTGCAAATGAAACTTAATTGAGGCTCTAAATTACGAAAATTTATTTACTTTTGCTGGCTGTTGTCACAATGGTTTCCGTCGATGTGTCGACCTCCTGTGAGCGCACCAATTTCACACGTAAAACAATAAATTCCAAACAAATGAAAAAATTGAGTTTCCTTATCATCGGTGTCATGCTGGTACTCAGCGTCAGTTTCGCCGGATGCAACAAAGTCTCTGAGAAAAAAATGAAAACGGCTATCGACAGCCTGAGCTACGCATACGGTGTAGGCATGGGTTTCAGCATGAATCAAAACCTGCAGGAATTCCCGGCTGAAATCAACATCGACTTGTTCCTCGACGTGTTTGAAGCCGCTCTCAAGGGTGACACCGGCAAACTGGCCATTTCTCCGGACGAAGCCTACGGCATTTTCCAACAATGCCTGATGACAGCCCAGGCTGATGCAGCCAAAACCACCAAGGAAGAAGTAACCAAATTCCTGGAAAAGAACGGTAAAAAGGCTGGTGTAGTGACCACGCCTTCTGGCTTGCAATACGAAATAATCAAGGAAGGCGACGGCGCCAAACCAGTTGACACCTCTGTTGTCAGCGTACATTACCACGGCACCCTGTTGGACGGTAAAGTATTCGACAGCTCTGTTGAACGCGGCACCCCCGCCGAATTCCCCTTGAACCAAGTGATTAAGGGTTGGACCGAAGGCATTCAGCTGATGAGCGTTGGTTCGAAGTACAAATTCTGGATTCCCTCCGATTTGGGCTATGGTGACCAAGGCGGTGGTGGTGTCATCAAACCCGGTGACCTGCTGATTTTCGAAGTAGAATTGCTGAACATCGTCGATCCTGATTCCGCCAACTAAAACGGATTGAAATAACCATATGGAGGCTGCGCCATCGGGCACAGCCTCTTTTTTTGTCATTTGCTATAAAATGATAGCAAATGACAAAAAAATGCCTTACTTTGTACTGAAAATCCTTGAATCGATAGCTATTCTACCTTGATTAGCTGTCTATTTGACCATGAACCTAGCATCAACACTCATGAAC
>DOBD01000084.1:6888-9063 GCA_003506275.1 Bacteroidales bacterium
GGGGGTCATCACCGGATCAGGCTATACCATCAATCCCAAAACCCTGGGTTACCAGACCTGCACCTATATTGGAGTGAAACTGGAAAGAGGCTCTATGTACAAGGACGTCGTGCCCTTCCTCGAGCAGATACCCGAAATCATCGAATGCCACTTCTGCACCGGACCCTACACTATCCTGGTGAAACTGTACTGCCGCGACAACGAGCACCTGATGGAACTCCTCAACCGGCAGATTCAGGAAATCGAAGGCGTAACCGCCACCGAAACCTTGATCTCGCTGGAAGAAAGCATTATCCGTCACATTCCGATTGTCAGGTAAAGGAAAGGTAGTCCTCCACAAACTGCTCGTCTTCTTTCAGTTTAGCCACCAGTGCCTCAACATCGGGGAATTGTTCCTCCTGCCTGAAGCGTTTCATAAAGTGAAGCGTCAAGGTTTTACCATAAAGGTTGCCGCTGAAGTGCAACAAGTGTACTTCAATGACAACGGGAGAGTCTGCGTGCAGGGTGGGACGACGACCAATACTCAACATTCCTTTGTAGGTGACTCCTTCGAAGGTCACCCATACCGCATAGATACCGATGGCTGGCACTAGTTTATTGGGAGATAACGGTTCAATGTTGGCCGTAGGATAACCGAGTGTGCTGCCAATTCGGTGACCCCCCACCACCGTTCCACTCAACCCATAGGGACGACCGAGCGCCAGCGCGGCGGCCTCCATCTCACCAGCCAGAATGAGCCGACGAATCAGCGAAGAACTGATGGTGGTCGTCGATGGGTGGGACAAAAGCGCCTGTGCCTGGGGGTTGGCAAGTGCCGGTGCATGATGACCCATTACCTGGCTTACATAATACGGACTGGCCTGCACCACCTCCATGCCCATGGCTTCACCATACGTCTGGTAAGCGGCGTAATCATCGGTTCTGGAATTACCGAAACGGTGGTCGAAACCTATCACCAGGGTTTTAACGTTCCATTCGTCTTTGAGCATCACTTGCATGAACTGCTTGGCCGACATCCCGGCCAAGGCCGTGTCGAAATCAAGCACATCCAGGTAATCCACACCGGTGGTTTGGAGCAAGGCCGTTCGTTCCTCCTGGTCGGTGAGCAGCTGAGGGTAGAAGTCGGTCCGTAATACCGTGCGCGGATGCGGCCAGAAACTAAGCACGAGCACAGGCAACCCTTGTTCGGCAGCCAAGCGTTTGGTTTCCTCTATCAGGAAACGATGTCCCTGATGTACCCCATCGAAAAAACCCATGGTGGCCACGCAGGCTTGAGGCCTGAGCAGCTGAGTGGTAAAATCTTCGAAGGGCTGAGGCGTATACGTACGTATGCCCAGGGCAGCCGCCGAAGCGCAATTGGCCGGCCCATCGTCGATAAACAACGTCTCTTCCGGCTTTAGGCCGGCATCGTTCAGCACATATTCATAAATCGCCTTGCCAGGCTTTGACAGCCCAACCTCGTACGACAAATACAGTTTCTCAAAGCATTCATGTAAGGGATAACCGGCTTCCTCAAACGCTTGCAGCCTGCGGATGTGAATGGGACTGGTGTTGCTCAGTAAAAACACCCGGTAGGTCTTGGCCAACTCATGCACCATGTGCAACTTGTTTGCCGGTATTTGCATTAGAAAGGCACCCCAGGCCTCATCGATCTGAGTGTCGGTCAGATCGGCACTGAACAAGTGCCTCAACTCATCCCTGAATGTCTCTACGCTGATGTCGCCGTTTTCCAATTGCCCGAAAGGACCGATGTGGCCGTAAGGGGTCACGTAATCAGCCACTTGGGGCACCCCCAGCGCAGCAAAGGCGTCTAGACAGGCTTGTTGGTTGAGGTCGATCAGCACACCGCCAAAATCGAAAATAATGTTTTTGATGCCGTTCAGTCGTATCATGGGCTGTTGTCGGTTCGTTTCACGTTAACAAAGCGCATGAACCAGGCAGGTTGATGGTTCACCTGGTTTTCCGCTGTCGTGGATGGAGCACAAAGATACGAAGTTTTGCGGGGTCAGTCTTGGCCGTCTGCGGAAAAAAGCGTAATATTGCACCCGCTTTCAGATCGGCGTAGGACAGCCTGCTTGCAGCCTTCCTCCCGCCCACGACTGAAAAGGGCCTATAGCTCAGTTGGTTAGTAGCACCTGACTCATAATCAGGGGGTCACAGGTTCAAGCCCTGTTG
>DOBD01000233.1 GCA_003506275.1 Bacteroidales bacterium
GGGGTATTCGCCGGCCATTTCCATTTGCTTGCGGGCTTCTTCACCGATAACTGTTTGATGGAGAGAAACGTGATTGAGCACACTGCCGAGTACGTATTTGCAGTTTTCAGTGGTGGTGGCCAATTCGATGGCTTCCGAAATGGCCGTGCCGAGGCTGCCCTGGTAGTTGGGATTCTTTGTGATGATGTTCTTGCCGGCTCTGGTTGACATGGAGGGGGAGGCTACTACCGTGGCACCGTAGCTTTGCATGATGGAACGGCGGTAGGGTTTTTGTTCGTAACTGATCTTAACCATATAGACGGCGAGTTCCAGTCCGAAAAATTTACAGGCGTAGGCCATAGCTGCACCCCATTGACCGGCACCGGTTTCGGTGGTGATGTTGGTGATACCCTGTTTCTTGTTGTAGTAAGCCTGGGCAATGGCTGAATTGAGCTTGTGGGAGCCAACGGGACTCACACTTTCGTTTTTGAAGTAGATGTGCGCCGGGGTGTCCAGGGCTTTTTCCAGGCCATAGGCGCGTACCAGTGGGGTAGGCCTGTAGTTGCGGTAAACGTCCCTGATTTCGTCTGGAATCTCAATGAATCGGTCGGTCATGTTGAGCTCTTGCTTGCAGAGTTCCAACGCAAAGATGGGACTGAGGTCTTCGGCTTTCAAGGGTTGACGGGTACCGGGATGCAGGGGGGCCGCCGGCTTGTTTTTCATGTCGGCCGTTATGTTGTACCAGTGGGTGGGGATTTCTTTTTCGCTGAGGAGAAATTTTTTCGTTTCCATGATGTCGTTATTATGGTTAAAAAAGTGATAGTTTGATGCAATAATGTGGCACAAAGTAACAAAATTTATTTAAAACGGGGGCGTGTGAACATTCTATTTTTTGGTACGTTTGTATGGTATCTAGAAATGTGTCATCAACCTATATCAAAAAGTAAACAAGTCATGAAGCATTATTATGTGTTAGTCCTGCTGCTGGTGGGCTTCTTGTTGCCTGTGCGCGCACAGGTGCCTGTGTATGGTGAATATAAGAGTCCGGACAAGAAGGTGGTGTTGAAGGTGTACCAGGAAGAGGCTCATTTTTTCTTCCAGGTATTCAGGGATAAACAGCTTTTATTGGATAAGTCGCCCCTGGGAATAGAGACTTCTGAGGGTTCGTTTTACAACGACCTGGCGCTGCGTTCCAGGATCAAGAACAAATCGGGCAGGGAAAAATACACCTTGGTTGTGGGTAAGCAATCCCAGATCAAGAAAAAGTACCGGGAAATCACTTTTCCGTTGGTTAATTTGCAGGGTAAGGAGATGGACCTGGTATTCAGGGTAATGAACGATGGAGTGGCGTACCGCTATGCGTTTCCAGGCAAGGGCTCTTGTACCGTCTTTAAGGAACACGGTGGCTTTCGGCTGCCAGCTGGGGCTAAGGGGTATATGACACCGTTGTCCAAACCGAAAACGGGTTTTGCAGGGACCAATCCAAGTTACGAGGAACATTATGTGCTGGATGTGCCTGTGGGAACAGCGTCTCCTATTGGGGTGGGCTGGACGTTTCCGGCCTTGTTTGAGGTGCCCGGGTCTGGTTGGTTGTTGGTAAGCGAAACGGGCGTGGATGGATCGTTTTGTGGTGCTCACCTGGCTGAATTGTCTACCGGTGGCTTATATGTCCTGGAATATCCATCGATGGATGAAGGGTTGTATTCACAGAGCCCTTATCCGACAATGGTATTGCCCAATGCGACACCCTGGCGTATGGTGGTGGTCGGGGCTGACCCCAACCGGGTGGCTGAAACGACCATGGCTACTGATTTGGTTGAGCCTTTGTATAAACCGAAATTTGACGTGAAGCCGGGTAAAGCAACCTGGAGCTGGTTGGTGCTTAAGGATGACAGTGTTACCTACGATGTGAGTCGCCGGTTTGTGGACATGGCAGACCACCTGGATTTTGAGTATTGCTTGATTGATGCCCCCTGGGATGTGCAGATTGGTCGGGATGGTATCGAAAAGTTGGCTGCTTATGCTCAGTCCCGTGGGGTTTCCTTGTTGTTGTGGTATAACTCCAACGGCAACTGGAACGAGGCGCCTCAGACGCCGCGTGATCGGATGAATACGCCGGCTGCTCGTAAAGAGGAGATGAAATGGATGCAAAAAATCGGCATCAAGGGCATCAAAGTGGATTTTTTCGGGGGTGACAAGCAGTTTTACATGCAGTACTACCAGGATATCTTGACGGATGCCAATGAGTATGGTTTGACGGTGAATTTCCACGGCACGACCTTGCCAAGGGGCTGGGAGCGGATGTATCCGAACTTTGTGACCAACGAGGCGGTGAAAGGGATGGAGTTCATCACCTTCGAGCAAGGTAACGCTGATTTACAACCTTCGCATTGTACGGTGCTGCCCTACACGCGCAACGTGGTGGGGTCCATGGATTTCACGCCCTTGATTCTGAATGCCAAACTGGGATCTGACCGGGTCTCTGGTCCTGTTCGTCTTACTACGGCAGCGTTTGAATTGGCCTTGCCTGTTGTCTTTCAATCGGGTATTCAGCACGTTGGTTTGGTACCTGAAAACATCCTGCAGTATCCTTTCTTCGTGACGGATTACTTGAGAAAATTGCCGGGTTCCTGGGATGAGACGTATTTCTTATCGGGTGCACCGGGGCGTGACGTCGTGGTGGCTCGTCGGTCGGGTGAGACGTGGTTTGTGGCTGGCATCAACGGTGAAAACCGGGAAAAGCTACTGAGCATCGATCTAAAGGGCTTGATCAAGGCTGGCAAAGAGGGTTGCGTTCTTGTGGACAAAGTGGGTACGCCCAACATGGTTGACAAACTGGATGTGGTGGCTCCCAAAAAACGCCGTACCCTTGATCTGATGATTCCTGCCTACGGCGGTTTCGTCGCTGTATTCTAACGCTTCATTGCTTTCAGACCACTTTCAAGGAAGGCAACGTAGGCAGGAACGTCCTCGTTGTAGGCGTAACTCGGAGCCAGGGGGCTGCCCTCATGGTCGAGCAGGACGTAGTACGGTTGCGAGTTGGACTCAAATTTAAAACGCTGGAGGTAACTCCAATGGTCGCCTACCGTCTTGATGGTACGCCGTTTGCCGTGTTCTTCCACCACGTAGGGCTGATTAAGCGGTGTTTTGTCGTCCACCATCAACGTGATGAGCACATATTCCTCCTCGATCAAACGCTTGACCTTGGGGTCTTGCCAGACGCTGTTTTCCATTTTTCGACAGTTAACGCAACCGTAGCCCGAAAAATCAATTAAAACGGGTTTGTTTTGTTGTTTGGCAGCAGCCATCCCGGCTTCATAATGGTCGAAGTGTGCGTGAACCTCATTGTTATACAGGTTGAAATCCTGGGTGTAGGAGGGAGGTGCAAAGGCACTGATGGCTTTCAGCGGGGCTCCCCACAACCCTGGTATCATGTAAATGGCAAATGCGAGTGAAATAAGGGCCATGAACAGCTTGGGCACGGACACATGTTCCTGCTTGTCATCGTGGGGCAGGCGGATCATGTTGAGCAGGTAGAGGCCTAGCAACAGGAAAATGACGATCCATAAGGCCAGGAAGGTTTCACGATCAAGAATGCCCCATCCGTAAGCAAGGTCGGCGACAGAGAGGAATTTCAGGGCAAAAGCCAATTCAAGGAAACCAAGGACTACTTTGACGGTATTGAGCCAGCCGCCCGATTTGGGCATACCTTGAAGCCAGTTTGGGAAAATGGCGAAGAGGGCGAAGGGGATGGCCAGCGCCAGGGCAAATCCGAACATGCCGATGGCCGGACCTCCCAGCGCATTCATGGAGGCGGCCTGTACCAGAAGGGTTCCTATGATGGGGCCTGTGCAGGAAAAGGAAACCAGTACCAGGGTAAAGGCCATGAAGAATATACTGATTAATCCGGAGGTATTGTCGGCCTTTTGATCGATTTTCGTGGTCCAGGAACTGGGCAACACCAGTTCGAAGGCTCCGAAGAATGAGATGGCAAAAACGACCAGGAGTACGAAAAAGAGTACGTTGAACAGGGCACTGGTTGACAGGCTGTTGAGGGCGCTGGCTCCAAAGATGGCTGTTATGCCAAGTCCTAATGCCAAATAAATGACAATGATGGACAAGCCGTACAACATGGCTTCTCTGATCGCTTTGCGGCGGTTTTTGTTGCGTTTCAGAAAGAAGCTGACTGTCATGGGGATAATGGGCCAGACGCAGGGAGTCAACAGGGCGATGAATCCTCCTAGAAAGCCCGTGATGAAAAGGATCCACCAGGAACTGTCTCCGCTGTTGCTGTGTTTGTCGCCCAGATCTTTTAGTTGGTCTACAACGGGTTGCCAGAGAGCCGTCATCGAGGCGTCGACGGCATCCATGGCACCTGTGGTGGTAGGGCCATTTATGGTGACTGAACCATCGGGGGGTGTCGTGCCATCCAGGATGGTTGAACCTTCGGGAGGTGTCGTGCCATCCATGGTGGTCACACCCATTGGGGTACTGGAGCCTTCCAACGTTGTGGTACCTTTTGCCGTTGTCGAACCGGCAAGGCTTACGGTGTTTGCAGCAACTGTTGAAGGGGTCGTTTTGTTACTCCCTGCAGCTGTTTCGGCCTTCAAGACGACTTCAAAGGGCTCGTTGGTTGGTGCCAGGCATTGTTCGTCGTTACAGGCCATATAGCGAATAGTGCCTTCCGCACGAAAGGAAGAGGGATCTGTTACCTTGACTTTCTGGATGAAAACGCCTTCAGTGGCGTACCAGCTGAGCGTCATATCGAACAAAGCATCGAATTTGGTGATGGCTTTTGAGGTGGCCTCGATACCTCCAACCAGGCTTCCTCCTTTTATCGTTTCGAAACTAAACGAGGTTGAAACGGGTCCGCCTTCTGGTAGGTTCATGGCATAAAGGTGCCAGCCTGGATCGATCGTGGCTTTGAATACGATCTCTTTTTCGGCCTTTTGTTGGCCATCTCTTAAACTGGTTTGCCATTTGATGGGTTCCAACAACTGTGCGAACGTCAGCAGGGGTAATAGGGTCAACAACATGACCAGCCCTCTTTTAATGGAAAGAGTCCTCATAGTTTTTTTTGTAAATTATTTCCAATGGCAAATATAAGCGAAAAAAAGCGATCCCAAAGGGTTTTTAATAATTTTTAATGGGGGTACCGTTTGCCAGAGACCTTAAGAGATTCAAGGGATGCCATCCTAATGAGAAGGATGCCATCCCTTAGAAAAGGATGGCATCCCTGAATAAACGAAGTGGGGGGTTAGTCGTCGACTTCGAGGTCCTTGACGGGGACGTTGCGACGGAAGGCTTCTTTAAAGGAGATGAGGGTCTCGGTGCGGGCCAGGCCCAGGGGCTGCAGCTTTTCGTGGATGATGCTGAGCATGTGACGGTTGTTCTTGGCGTAGATTTTGATGAACATGTCGTACTGGCCGGTGGTGTAGTGGCATTCCACGACCTCAGGAATTTTGTTGAGCGCCTCCACCACGTCGCCGAAATGGCCTGGATCTTTGAGGAAGATGCCCAGGAAGGCACAGGTCTGGTAACCGATCTTGTTGGCGTCCAGGATGAATTCAGAGCCTTTGATGATGCCCAGGTTGGTGAGTTTCTGAATGCGCTGGTGGATGGCAGCGCCTGAGACACCACATTCCCTGGCTACTTCCAGGAAAGCAATGCGGGCGTCGGTGGAAATCATTTGCAGGATTTTCTCATCCAGCTTGTCAATTTGATGGTGTCCCATGGTAGGTAAGGTTTATTGTTTTTTCAGCACTTGAGCGGTGCGGGCCGGCAGGTAGAGCCTGAGCCATTCGAGATCGGTGTTTTTCTCAAAACCATTTTGAGTAAAGTGTTCCAGGCTTTCATTGACCAAGCCGTAACCCCCGAAGGCGGCCGAGTCGGTGTTGAGGACCACTTTGTAACTACCCTTATCCACCAGCATGCCATAGCCGGTAAAGGATTTGTAGGGGTGTAAGTTGATGATGAACAACAGGTCGCCACGCTGATAAGCCAGTACCTGGTCGCCATCGTTGATACAGCGCTGTACGGGACCAGAGGCCATGGACTCCCTGTAGATCTTGAGCATCCTGATCATGGCTTGATCGAAGGACTGAAGCTGCTCGTATTTGAGGTTGGGATTGTCGGCCAGGCTCCACTGTTTGCGGGCGTATTTGCAGGACCAACCATTGCCTTCCCTGGGAAAATCAACCCATTCGGGATGGCCGAACTCGTTGCCCATGAAGTTGAGGTAGCCCCCATTCAGCGTGGAGGCTGTGAGCAAGCGTATGATCTTGTGTAGGGCGATGCCTCGTTCTACTACGAAATTGGTGTCTCCTTTCGACATGTGCCAATACATATCGGCGTCGATGAGGCGGAAGATGATGGTTTTATCGCCCACCAAGGCCTGGTCGTGGCTTTCGGCATAGGTGATGGTCTTTTCATCGGCCCGGTGGTTGGTCAGTTCCCACCAGATACCTCCCGGTTTCCATTGCTCGTCCTTGGACTCCTTGATGAGTTTGATCCAATAGTCGGGTACCCCCATGGCCATGCGGTAGTCAAACCCGATGCCACCGTCCTTGAACGGGGCCGCCAGGCCAGGCATACCGCTGACTTCTTCAGCAATGGTGATGGCCTTGGCGTTGATTTCGTGGATGAGCTTGTTGGCCAGGGTGAGGTAGCAAATGGCGTCGCCATCCTGGTTGCCGTTGTAGTAGTCACCGTAATTGCCGAATGTATCGCCCAACCCATGGGAGAGGTAGAGCATGGAGGTGACACCGTCGAAGCGGAAACCGTCGAAACCGAACACCTCCAGCCAATAGCGGCAATTGGACAACAGAAAACGCAGCACTTCGGGCTTGCTGTAATTGAAGCAAAGGGAGTCCCAGGCCGGGTGTTCTCCCTTAAAGTATAGGTTTACATCACCATCGATAGCAGCCAATCCCTCAGCGGTATTCTTGACTGCATGAGAATGTACGATGTCCATGATGACGCTCAATCCCAGGCTGTGGGCTTCGTCGATGAGTTGCTTGAGCGCTTCGGGAGTACCGAAACGGGAAGAAGGCGCGAAAAAACTGGACACGTGGTAACCGAACGACCCGTAGTAGGGGTGTTCCTGAATGGCCATGATCTGAATGGCGTTGTAGCCGGCCTTGGCGATACGGGGTAGTATCAACCGCCTGAATTCATCGTAGGTGCCCACTGTCTCCGACTCCTGAGCCATGCCGATGTGGCATTCGTAAATCAAGAGCGGATTGGTATCGGGTTTGAATTTCTTATGCTTGAACACATACGGTTTTTCCGGTTCCCAGACCTGACAACTGAACAGGCGGGTTTCAGGATCCTGCAGCACGCGCGTGGCGTAGGCAGGAATGCGTTCGCCGGCACCGCCAGGCCATTCCACATAGAGTTTGTAGAGTTGGCCGTGGTTGATTTTCGACGCTGCCACGTTGATTTCCCACACCCCGTTGTCCAGCCGTTGCAGCTTGAAGGCATCCTCCCTGGTCCACTGGTTGAAATCGCCGATCAGGTAAACAGCGGTGGCGTTGGGAGCCCATTCGCGGAAGACCCAGCGGTCCGCCAGGCGCTTCAAGCCGTAGTACTCGTGGGCGTTGGCGAACTCGCCCAGCGAGCCCGGCCCCGCCACCAGCTCCCGCCGCCGCCGCTCCTTCAGCTCCTGCCGCCGCCGGATCACGCCCAGATAGGGCGCCAGGTAGGGGTCGTCCGCCAGAGGTACCTGTAGATGCGTCTTCATGGCTGGGCTAGAAGGGCTTTACCAGTTTACGGCGCAGCATCTTCTCGTAGATGTCGATGTAGTGCTGGGCGCAGACGTTGTGATTGAAGCGTGCCTTGCCGTCAAGCATGATGCGCGTTACCGCCCGCGCGCGGACTTCGGCGGGCTCCTGCCAGAAGCGCATGGCCTCGTCGATGGCCCAGGCGAGGCCCTCGTTGCTGTAGCGGCGGAAGACGAAGCCGTTGCCGGTTCCCGCCTTCAGGTTGATGTGCTCGACCGTATCGTGCAGACCGCCCGTGTCGTGAACCAGCGGCAGCGAGCCGTAGAGGACGCCGACCATCTGCGGGAGGCCGCAGGGCTCGAAGCGCGAGGGCATCAGCAGGAAGTCGGACGAGGCATAGGCCTGGCGCGAGAGGCGCTCGTCGAAATCGCAGACCGAGAGGCGCCCGTAGAGGTCGTGCATCTGCAGAATGTCGCGGAAGTGGCGCTGGTAGGCGCCATTCGCCACCAGCACCAGTTGCATGTTCTGCTTGTGGTACTTCTCCAGCGTTTTGTAGAGGATGTTGGTCAGCAGTTCGGGACCCTTCTGCACCGGATCGAGGCGCGACGGCCAGAAGAAGAGCGGCGCGTCCGGATCAACCGTAAGCCCGACCTTCTCCTGGAAGACGCGCTTGTTCTCGCGCTTGGCGGCGGCGGCGTTCTCCGCATCGTAGCGCTGCGTCAGCACGTCGTCCACGGCCGGGTCGTAGGAGAAGTCGGGCGCGTTGAGGATGCCCACGGCGCAGTCGGCCAGCCGCTTGCTGATCATCTCGCTGCGCTGGTTGCGCGGCACGAAGCTGTGTTCGCCGCGGACGATCTCCTCGAGGAAGGTGGGGCTGACCGTGTTGATGAAGTGCGCGGCGAAAACACCGCTGGCCTGCATGTCAACCGGGTTGGTGTTGCGCGACTCCTCGTAGTTGTACGGCTCG
>DOBD01000277.1 GCA_003506275.1 Bacteroidales bacterium
GGCAACCCTGCGGGGTGCCAACCCCTCGCGGGATCGAAGAGATTGGCAAGGACTATTCGGTCGTTCCTTTCAACGGCCGGATACGTCCTTGATCATCATAGGTTAATTCAACGACCTTCAAGCTCCGCAACCAGGTCTTTCCCCCGGAAGGAACACAGTCGTGGTGAAAGAGGTACCAACGTCCCTTGAACTCAACGATGGCGTGGTGCGTGGTCCAACCAACCACAGGGCTAAGAATAACACCCTGGTAGGTAAAGGGGCCGTAGGGATTATCACCTGTCGCGTAGCAAAGACGGTGGGTATCACCCGTGGAATACGAGAAGTAATAGACACCCTTGTAGACATGGACCCAGGACGCTTCAAAAAAGCGGCGCGTGGTGTCACCTGCTTTCAAGGGTTGCCCCTCCTCATCAAGGATGATGACGGGTTTGGGTTCCTCGGCAAATTCAAGCATGTTATCCGCCAAACGAACAACTCTCGAGGGCAAGGCGGGTTCATCACCCTCCGGCAAATAGGCACACTCCAAGGCTTTGTTGTCCTTATAGCGTTGAAGTTGCCCGCCCCAAAGGCCACCAAAATACATGTAATAGTGTCCATCTTTGTCGGCCAGTACGGCAGGATCAATGCTGTAACTGCCTTTCATGGGATCTGGCATGGGAGTGAACGGGCCTTCTGGTTTATCAGACACGGCCACACCAATGCGGAAAATATCCGTCTTGTCTTTCAAGGGATAATACATAAAGTATCGGCCATCTTTACACGCCACATCGTTGTCCCACAACTGACGGCCAGCCCAGGGAATATCGGCCACCTTGAGTACGACGCCATGGTCGGTCACGGGTTCGCTTTCTATGTCCCTGGTAGAAAACACGTGGTAATCGTTCATGTCGAAATGGTCACCGTTGTCGTTTTCCGGAATGCCAGATTCCCTGTCATGAGAAGGGTATATATACAGGGTGTCACCGAATACATGCACGGCTGGATCGGCCATGTAGTCGCTGGGGACCAGGTAGTGAGGTTCTTTCATTTCTTCAGCTTTTTGCTGGCTTTCTTGGCCTGTTTGATCATCTGATTGACAACGGGTTTCACCTGACGGTCACGGTCTATGAGCAAGGGATAATCCTTGCGACCTCTGATGGGGAAATCGTTTTTCCAGGAATGGGCATCGGTCAAACCCCAGACGGTAACCCTGTCGACGATCTCGTGGTATTTGATGAACAGGGCAAACATGTCGGTGTACCGCTTATTCCAGGCTTTCAGCACGTCCTTGGGAATGGCATCCCGATAGGGATCGTTTGTCTTGTTGTAGGCAAAACGGTCGGAAATATTAGCACCAGAGTGGTTGTAAGGATTCGGCAGGATGGAAATGTCCCATTCCGTAATCATCACTTTGACACCGACAGCAGCCAGTTTCTTGAAGCTGGTTTCATAGGCTTCGACCGATGGACCGTCCATGTTCATGTGGCCTTGCAAACCGACAGCGTCTATGCGGATGCCCTCCGCCTTCAGTTCCTTGACAAACTCGACAACGGCATCACATTTGGCTGGTGTAGCCATGTTATAGTCATTGTAATATAATTCGGCATCAGGATCGGCCTCTTGGGCATATTGGAAAGCCAGCTTCATAAAGTCCTTTCCAAGAATCCGGTAGAAAGGACTACGACGGTAGGACCCATTGTCTTCAAAGGCTTCATTGACTACATCGTACCCTTTGATACGGCCTTTGTAGCGTTTCATGATGGTATGAATATGGTCGCGCATCCTGGCCTTAAGCACTTCAGGGCTGACAGGCTGTCCTTTTTCGTCTACCGTGAACCACCTGGCCAACTGAGAGTGCCAAATGAGGGTATGACCGGTTATTACTTGATTATTCGCCTCTCCGAAGGCCACCATCTTGTCCGTAGGACCAAACTCCCACCGGTTTTCTTCAGGGTGTATTTCTGAAGATTTCATGCAGTTCTCGGGGACAATGGCACTGAAATGGGTTTTTATCAGATCGTTCTCAGCACGGTTTCCACCATTGACCTGATAGTTGTTGACAGCGACCCCCATCAGGAAAAGATCCTTGGTGGCCTCACGGAGCGACGATTGTGCCATGACCTGGACGCAGAGAGTGGCTGCGATTCCAAGCATCAGGCATTTGGTACGTTTCATAGCGTTGAATTTTGGGGTGTATGAATAGGGGTACGGTTGTCGTTAACGGGCAGATTCTCTGCGTTCAGCGAGTTCTGCTTGCATAGTGATGTTCAACTTCTTGGAAATGGGGTAGAACAACAGGCAAATCACACAAATGGCGAACGTTGCCGCCGGTATCAGGCTGGCTGTCAGTCGAATACCCAAAAGGGATTGTTCCGTTTGGATGGTATTGGCCACAAAGCCGAACGAGGCGATGATGGCACCGCAAATGGCACCCCCAAAACCCAGACCGGCCTTGAGAGCAAATACGATGCCGGCAAAACAGAAACCGGTTGCCCTGCGGTTGTGTTTCCATTCGGTGTAATCGGCCACATCACCCATCATGGCCCATAACAGGGGTATGGTAGGGGCATAGGCTGCGTTCTTCAATATGTTGATGATGAAAATCCATCCTACCTGGTCAGGATTGACCACAAAGAAGAGGCCAGTAAAGAGAGCCGTCAACGCCAGGCAAACCACAAATACGTTGCGTTTGCCATAGAGACGAGCCAGCGGTTGAGACAACAGCAATACCCCGGCTAGCGTAACCAGCTGGCCGATCATATTGAAAAAGCTGAAGCCTACGGCAAAAACGTTGCTTAAGTCGGGTTTGGAAATCAGACCGAAGGCATTGAGAAAACGTTGCCATGCGGTAGAGGCTCCTTCCGTCACCAAACCTGCTTTAAGCAGGAAGGCCTGCAAGGCTTCCTTGTCGACAAAATAATTGAAGTAATAACTCATGGCACTACCGAAAAGAGCCAGGGTGATAAAGAGAAAAAGTGTCAGGATAAACATGGACCGCCAGGGCAAGCTGCCTATCAGGTCTTTGAAATCTTGCTTAAAGTTGTTTTTCTGGCCTTTTGGCGGCGTGATGCGCTCCTTGGAGGAGAAGAAGGTCGCCACAAACAGGCCAACAGAGACCACGGCAAAAAGGGTGATGGTCCAAAACCATCCCTTAGGGTCATTGGCTTCCCCGTTACCAAATTTGGAAACCAACGGAAGGGTTAATCCCTGGACAATAAACGTAGCGACGGTAGCCGTGACAAAACGAACGGTCGAAATGCTGGTGCGTTCACCGATATCGCTGGTCATTACGCCACCCAAGGATGCATACGGCGTATTGTTGAACGAGTAAATGGACATCAACAAGGTATAGGTGATACCGGCGTAGATAATCTTGGCGCGTTCACCCATGTCAGGGGTGGTGAATGCCAGAATGAAGAAAATGGCAAAGGGAATGGCCGTCCACAGGACCCAGGGTCTGTATTTACCCCACTTTGAATTGGACCTGTCTGCCAGGATGCCGACCACCGGATCGACAAAGGCATCGACCACACGGGCTATCAATAAAATCGTTCCAGCTGCTGTTGCCTTGATACCGAACACGTCGGTATAGAAAAAGAGCTGGAACATCATCATCATCTGGAACGCCAGGTTGGCGGCTCCATCACCCAGACTGTACCCGATTTTTTCAGTCAGGGGTACACGCTGACTCATTGGTGTTGTCTTCATAGTATGTGCCGGCAGGGTGAGACGGTCACCCTGCACTTGGGCACAAAACTACGAGCAAAGCATGGGTTTCTTGTTTAGATTGGATAAGGATAATATCAGTCTTGAAACATCCTTCAAAAAAAACCCACTTATTTCGCCAAAAAGTCTTCCATATCCACCCGTTTGAGTAATTCCAGGTCAAAAAGCGGGCGTTCCATTCCGGCTGGGAAAGGCCGTTTGTTGATGGATTGAAAATACAGCAGACACCCGTCCTTCCAAACCATGGCATCCCTGGTCTGTCGTCTTAGTTTCCGCTGCACAACCGAGAAGCGTTCTGCATCCACATACGGCTGTACACCATCCCATACCTGCTGAAAACCACGGGTTTTCAGTACGCCCCTCGTATAGATAAAGCACAGTTCGTCCCACAGGCTGNNGCTGCGGCCACTAGCCATTTGATGTGACCAGGGCAGGTGATGAAACCAGAGAAGTAGGGGCTCAGGGCAGGTAGACACCCCATTATATAAGGAGCGCAGGGGCTCACTGTATTGCTCTACCGCATTGGTACCCGTCTCCGAACGGTTAAAACCAATGCCATTACTATCGGCCTGATGGTAGTAGGGTGGCGTCCAGTCGGCTCTCAGTCCTCTGGGGGCGTACCAGGGACCAGGTCCATAGTGATGATCACCGGCAAACAGGTGGTGAAGTCCCAAAGGCATCATGTAATCCACCACCGCTTCCCTGCTCTCCAACATCATGCGTGATACCGGCTCGTAGAAACCTTTATTCCAATCGGTCCNNTTCACCCCAGGCTGAGCCGCATCTTGAAGTCTGAAAGTCTGAACCAGCCATTCCTGGGCCAGGCGTTCACTGGACAGGTTGTTATCCCAAGCCATACGGCCGTAGGCATACCAATTGGCGGCGGCAAAGGGGTGTCCGCACCAGTCCTTATCCAGACCGATATTGGCCACGCCGGCCATGGCTGTGTAGCGGTGAGCGAACAGGGATCCATCCGTGCATCGAGCAACAGTACTGCCTTCCCCCATCGAATAGGTATCACTTTTAAGGCACTCCTCCCACATAGGAGCCAGGAAAGCGAGCTGATGGTTGTGCCCCAGGTATTCCTGGGTAATCTGTAGTTCAGCCATCGTGGCAGTTTTTTTCATGGCGCCAAATAACGGGCTAAAGGGTTCCCTTGGCTGAAAATCAACCGGTCCGTTTTTAATTTGTACAATCACATTATCCCTGAACTGGCCATCGAAGGGCATGAATTCCAGGTAGGCTTGCTTGGCCCTGTCCTTCTCAGTGGGACTATACACAAACGCCCGCCACATAACCACGCCACCAAAGGGTTTCAAGGCATCAGCCAGCATATTGGCTCCGTCAACATGGGTACGTCCGTAATCCTGTGGGCCGGCCTGTCCTTCGCTATTGGCTT
>DOBD01000200.1 GCA_003506275.1 Bacteroidales bacterium
GCTCTTCAGGGCGAGGCCGGGGCCGGAAGTGGAGGTAGCACCCAGGTTGCCGGCAAAACTGGCACCGATGGCCGTACAGACACCGGCAATTTCATCCTCTGCCTGGAAGGTCTTGACGCCAAGGTCTTTGCGGGCGGCTAATTCCTGAAGGATCTCGGTGGCCGGGGTGATGGGGTAGCTGCCTAAGAATAGGGGCAGGCCGGCTTTCTCGGCACCGGCAATCAAGCCCCAGGCAGTAGCCTGGTTGCCTTTCACATCGGTGTATGTGCCCTTGGGCATGACGGTAGGGTCGACGTGGTAGGTGGAAACGCTGCTGTGTGTATTGTGGCCGTAATTGTACCCGTCAGCCAATACCTTAAGGTTGGCCTTGAGTACAGCCGGTTTTTTGCTGAACTTGGATTCAAGCAAATGCATGGCCCTGTCGATGGGGGTGTTGAACAACCAACACAGCAATCCGAGGGCAAACATATTTTTAGAGCGCAGGATGCTTTTGTTGTCCATTTCGCTGTCCGCCAGGCTGTCCTTCACCATGCTGGTGATGGGTGCCATGATGAGTTGGACGCCCTTGAGGTTGAGTTCTTCGAAGGGATTGTCCGTGGTAAAGCCCGCTTTGGCCAGGTTGTTGGCGTCGAAGGCGTCAGCGTCGGCGATGACGATGGCAGTGGGTTTGATGCTGCTCTTATTGACTTTGAGGGCGGCGGGATTCATGGCAATCAACACATCGGCCAGGTCACCCGGTGTGTACACTTTCTTCGAACCGACGTGTACCTGGTAACCGGACACACCGCTCAACGTACCCTGTGGGGCACGAATTTCAGCGGGAAAATCGGGGAAAGTTGAGATTTCGTTGCCATAGATGGCCGACAAGTTGGAGAACAGGCTCCCGGTCAATTGCATGCCGTCGCCCGAGTCGCCGGAAAAACGGATGACCACCTGTTCGAGTGAGGTGATGGTTGCTGCTTCAGACATAATGGAGGATATCGATTAAATCGGCCGCAAAATAACGAAATTTAATTCATTACTGCAACTTTTTTCGTTGTTTACCCCCATATATGCGCATATATATGCAGTATATGAAAAAAATAGTGGATATTTATAGAAATGGATGGGTTTATGCAAGAAAAGACCGGGAGAGTTAGAAGCTGCCTCCCATTCCGCCATCCATACCTCCCCCCAAACCGCTGTCGATGCCATCTTCCCTGTTGCCGTTTTCACCGTTGGGCTTTTTCTGTTTGGGTTTCATGTTCCCAAAGTTCCAGGTGACTGTGAGCTGGAGGGTACGGCCAAAGAATTGGTTATGGCTCTCCTGGTAAAAACCAGGCCCGTAGCTACTGGAAGAAAAGTTGAAGGAATTCAGGAGGTTTCTTGCGTTGAGAGCGATCAGAAGGCTACGGTCCATGAAACTTTGGCGTAAACCGGCGTCCACCCTGAAGTTGCTGTTCATGCGTCCCTGCGCCATGATCCTGGGGGCGTTGTAAAAGCCGGAAATCTGACCGGTAAGGGAGCGGCTGAGCAGAAGCGTACCATTGACCCTGGCGTTCCAGGAAAACCCTTCCGAACCCTTGTAATCGCTACCCCGGTAGGTAAAGCCGTTGAGACGGGTGTGGTAGAGGTTGACTGTCGAGGTGGTTTCCAACCACTTGGACAACCTGTCTTTGGCGACCAATTCCAGTCCGCTGGAGGTGGAGGTGGTGACATTGGCCGGTGTTTGGTAAAGGATACCTTGGTTCAGGTAACGGATGTCCTGGATCACGGACGAAGACATTCTGTGGTAAGCTGAGGCAGACAAGGTATGGTTTTCCAGCACGCGAATGAGGTTGATTTCAAAGGAGTTGGCGTACTCAGGGGCCAGGTCGGGATTGCCAAATCGGATGTTGGTGGAGTCAGAGATATCCGTAAACGGATTGAGGCTGCGTCCCNNGTAAACGGATTGAGACTGCGCCCCCTGGGGCGGTTGATGCGGCGGCTGTAGTTGAGCTGTACGTCAAATCCTTCCCTGAGGGTGTAGGAGAGAAATACACTGGGGAAGAGGTCTGCGTAGTATTTGTGCTTATCAAGCTGGTCACCTGAAGGCATTGTGGCTGAATGGAAGGCGATGTCGCTGTACTCACCCCTCAAGCCCAGCTGATAGCCAAAACCACCCCACCCCTTGCCGGTAAAGGTGGCGTAGGCTGCGTGAATCTTTTCATCGTAGTCAAATTGGCTGCTGTAGTCGGGCCATTGACCAACTGTCGGGATGGCCGTGTTGAAGATATCATTTCCACTGCCTCTAACCGTCCAGTCGCTTTTCAACCCTGCCTCCAGCCTGAACCGTTCATTTAATTGGTTGGTGTAATCGGCTTGAAATTCCCAATCGGTATGGCCGCCATCGCCGGTTTGTCGTTGGAATGTGGGAGCAACCGGCGTTCCGTCCCCCCTGGTTTCCGTTTGAGCAAAATCACTGTTATCGTTCATGGCGCGTTTACCAAAGGAAAGGTTGGTCTGGAAGCGGTGGTCTTCTTCGATTTCCCATTGGTAATCCAGGGTCACTTCCAGGTTGGTATGCTTGCCCAGGCTACCCGATGTCCTGTCAACGATGCGTGAACTTGAGCCGTCGGGCAAGCGATAATCATAGTCGATTTGGCTGTCAAAGCCCCTTTCTCCCGTCATGGCAAAACCGGAGAGGCTGAGGGTGTGCTTGTTGTTCAGGTGGTAATCAACACCGCCTCGGAAGAAAAGACCGCCCATGTTGAAGTCCTGTTCGGTGTCGGACAACAGGGTGGAGGTGTCTGTCAGCAAGGTCAAAGGGTTGGTGGCATAGGTCTCCCGTCGGCTGTTGCCCGTACCCTGGTTGCTGTGACGTCGTCTGCCCAGGGTGGTGTAGGCGTCTAACTTCGAACTGCTATACATCAGGTTGGCGCCGTAATCATACCCGAAGGGATGGCTTACGCCGGCACGTACGCTGCCGTAGTACCCGGCCTTTCTGTCTTTTTTCAACACAATATTGATGATACCAGCTGTGCCTTCTGCGCTGAACTTGGAAGAGGGGTTGGTTACCACTTCTATTTTATCAATGCTTTCGGCTGGCATTTGTTCGAGTACCTGAGCCTGGTTGTCTGAGTTGAGACCGGCCGGTTTGCCATTGATCCAAATGGTGACGTTGCTACTGTTCCTCAGTGAAACAGTGCCTTCCTGATCAACATCGACTGAAGGGATGTCTTTGAGTACATCGCTGGCGCTGGCACCGGCCGAAGCGATATTTTGGTCGACTGAAAACACCCGCTTGTCAATGTCCATGCGCATGGCAGAGCGAATGCCCCTTACTTCGGCCGCCGCCAGTTGTTTGGCATCGGGTTGTAGGGGTAGTGTGCCCAGGTCCGTGGGTTGACCCGTTTTGACAGTGCAGGTCTGTTTGAGGGCCTGGTACCCCAAAAGAGAGGCCTCCAGTCTGTAGTTGCCGGCCTGGAGGTTATCGAAACGAAAAGCACCGTTTTCCGACGATGAAACGGATTTCAAGGGTACGGTATTACCGTCCTTGAATAGCACAACGTGTACGTAGTCGATCGGGGCCTGCGAAACCGCATCCTGGATGATGCCAGTAAGGGTTCCTGTGTTGGATTCAGCGGCGGAAACGGGTACTAAAACGAAAAGACTGGCCAGGCCAATCAGCAGGGTGGTGAAGAAATGGTTCATACAAAGGTGTTAACTCAAAACAATCTTGAACCCGTTTGAACCCTCAGCAAGCTGAGGGTTTAACGGGGCACTTGAAAATTAGGTTTTTTTTTGATTTGTCGGTCTTGGCTGATGCCTTTGGGGCGGTCAGAGGCTAATGGAGCGGTCAGAGGCTAAAGGTCTCGTGCATGGATGGAATAACCACGTCGCGAAAACCCTTTTTCAATAGCCTGTCCTTGAAGGCTTCCTGTGAAGCAGGTTCGCCATGAAANNGTGGACAGGTACTGACAGAGGTCGTTGTAGTCGGCGTGAGCTGACATGGATTCAATGGTGTAAATGTCGGCTTTGACGGGGAAGGTGTCTCCATAAATCGTGACTTCTTCGGGCTTTTCTTTCAGGCGCGCGCCAAGGGTGTTTTTTTCGCAATAGCCTACCATCAGGATACCGTTCCT
>DOBD01000326.1 GCA_003506275.1 Bacteroidales bacterium
AAGCGCCTGCGCATTTCCCGAAAAGCCCACCTCATCCTGCCCACCCATCGGTTGCTGGATGCCGCCAACGAAGCCAAAAAAGGCGCAGGAAAGATAGGCACCACCGGCAAAGGCATAGGCCCCACGTACACCGACAAAGTGAGCCGCAACGGTCTCCGCGTAGGCGATATCGAACACGGCTTTGAGGCCAAGTACAAGGCCGCCGTAGCCCGTCACGAAGAAATCCTGCGCCAGATGGAGTATACCGATTACGACCTTCCGGCCCTGGAAAAGGAGTGGTTTGAAGGCATCGAATGCCTTAAGCAATTCACCTTCATCGACAGCGAGCACGTCATCAACCAAGCCCTGCGGGACGACAAACGTGTGTTGTGCGAAGGCGCCCAAGGCACCATGCTCGACATCGACTTCGGTTCCTATCCCTTTGTCACCTCCTCGAACACCATCTGCGCCGGCGCCTGCACCGGTTTAGGCGTGGCACCCCGCGCCATTGGCAAGGTCTACGGCATCTTCAAGGCCTACTGCACCAGAGTGGGTAGTGGACCCTTCCCGACCGAACTGTTTGATGAAGTAGGTCAGTCCATGCGTGACAACGGCCACGAATACGGTTCTGTTACCGGACGTCCCCGCCGCTGCGGCTGGGTCGATTTGGTGGCGCTGCGCTACGCCGTCATGATCAATGGCGTCACCGACTTGATCATGATGAAAAGCGACGTTATGGACACCTTCGATACCATCAAAGCCTGTGTGGCCTACCGTATTGACGGGGTGGAAACCGAACAATTTCCTTATGACATCACCGACGGTGTCGAACCCCTCTATGCCGAACTGCCGGGCTGGAAAATAGACATGACCCGCATGCAGTCGGAAGACGAATTCCCCGAGGAATTCAACAACTACCTCAGCTTCCTGGAGGAGGAACTGGGTGTCCGCATCAGCATCGTTTCCGTTGGCCCCGACCGGGAACAGACCATCCTCCGCTATGGGGAAGCCTAAAATCGTTACCTGAGACACGTTTAGTAAAAACAGTAACGTACCTCAAACAACACCGACTATGATTTACATCATTTTCATCGTTTTTGCCCTATTGAGCTGGATCATCCAAAAGGTACTGCAATCCAAGTTCAAAAAATACAGCCAGATACCCATGCCCGGAGGAATGACGGGTCGTGACGTTGCCGAGCTCATGCTCAGGGAAAACGGCGTGGAAGGCGTCAGCGTACAACACGTAAGCGGTCAACTCACCGACCACTACAACCCCGCCACCAAGGTGGTCAACCTCAGCGACCAGGTATACCAAAGCAACAGCATCGCCGCAGCCGCCGTGGCCGCCCATGAATGCGGGCACGCCGTGCAACACGCCAAGGCGTACGCCTTTCTGACCATGCGGTCCAAATTGGTCCCTGTGGTCAGTTTTTCCTCCAGGTGGATGCAGTGGGTGTTGCTGGCCGGCATCCTGCTCATCGAACGTTGGCCTACCCTGATGCTGATCGGCATCATCCTGTTTGCCACCACGACCTTGTTCAGCGTCATCACCCTGCCCGTTGAAATCAACGCCAGCAAACGCGCCGTAGCCTGGTTGAGCCGGGCAGGTATCACCAACAGCACGACCTATCCCATGGCTACCGATGCCCTCAAATGGGCAGCCTATACCTATGTAGTCGCTGCCCTCGGTTCCCTGGCCACACTGGTGTATTACATCATGCTGTTCCTCGGTCGCCGGGATTAATCAAGACACATGCAAAAACCCTCCATACCCAAAGGCACCCGCGACTTCTCGCCCGAAGAAATGGCGAAGCGCAACTATATTTTCGACACCATCCGCGCCGTGTTTCACCTGTACGGGTTTCAACAGATTGAAACCCCGGCCATGGAGAACCTCTCCACCCTCATGGGGAAATACGGTGAAGAAGGCGACAAATTGCTCTTCAAAATCCTCAATTCGGGCGATTTTATGAGCGGCCTCAGCCCCGAGGAACGGCAGGAAGCCTCATCGAACAAGCTCACCCCCCGCATCGCCGAAAAGGGCCTGCGCTACGACCTGACCGTACCCTTTGCCCGGTACGTGGTCATGCACCAGAACGAACTCAACTTTCCGTTCAAACGCTACCAGATACAACCCGTCTGGCGGGCCGACCGTCCCCAAAAAGGCCGTTACAGGGAGTTTTTTCAATGCGATGCCGACGTCGTAGGCAGCGATGCCCTCCTCAATGAGGTAGAACTGTTGCAACTCATCGACGAAGTGTTCAGCCGCTTCGGCCTCAGGGTCTGCATCAAACTCAACAACCGCAAAATCCTGAGCGGCATCGCTGAGCTCATCGGTGAAAGCGACCGGTTGACCGATATCACCGTGGCCATCGACAAATACGAAAAGATTGGTGCTGACAACGTCAACAAGGAACTGGCCGAACGCGGACTCTCCTCTCAGGCCATCGCAGACCTCCAGCCCGTCCTCCAGTTGGAAGGCAGCAACGAAGCCAAACTCACCAGGCTCAAGACCTTACTGGCAGCCTCCGAAACAGGCCTGAAAGGCGTGGAAGAACTGGAAACGATCTTCACGATGGTCAACGACCTTGACCTGAAAGCCACCCTGGAACTTGATCTCCGCTTGGCCAGAGGATTGAATTACTACACCGGGGCCATCATCGAAGTCAAAGCCCTTGACGCCGAGATGGGCAGCATCACCGGTGGCGGTCGCTACGACAACCTCACCGGCGTCTTCGGTCTGTCCGGCGTATCCGGTGTCGGCATTTCTTTCGGCGCCGACCGCATCTTCGACGTGCTCAACACCCTGGATCTGTATCCGGCCGAGGCCATCCGCACCACCACCGTCCTCTTCACCAATTTCGGCGAGGCTGAAACCAAGCGCTGCCTGTCGCTCATCAAATCCCTGCGTGCTGCCGGTATCGCCGCCGAGCTCTACCCGGAAGCCGCCAAGATGAAAAAGCAGCTCAGCTATGCCAACAGCCGTCAAATACCCTATGTGGCCATGATCGGCGAAACCGAACTGACCAACGGCACTGTCAGCCTCAAGCACATGCAAACAGGCGAACAGCAAACCCTTTCCCAGGAGGCCTTGACCGAACGGCTCAACGCCTGACCTGCCCCACTCCAAACCTTCAACGACATGTATCCATCCGATCTGAGTGAACAAGAAATAGGCCGTCGACAAAGCCTGCAAGCCCTGCGTGACGCCGGTATCAATCCCTATCCCGCCGAAGCCTACCCCACCAACGCCCTTTCGACCGACATCCTGGCCACCTTCAAGGACGACGAAGAACCCAAGCGCGCCGTTTGTGTCGCCGGTCGCATCATGACCCGGCGCATCATGGGCAAGGCTTCTTTTTTTGAACTGCAGGACTCAGCCGGCCGTATTCAAATCTACCTCTCCAGAGACGCCATCTGCCCGGGAGAAGACAAAGAACTGTACAACACCGTATTCAAGAAACTCCTGGACATCGGCGACTTTGTCGGCATCAAAGGCTACGTGTTCCGTACTCAGATGGGTGAGATTTCCGTCCACGCCGAGGAACTCACGGTGCTGGCCAAAACACTGCGCCCTCTGCCCGTGGTCAAAGAAAAAGACGGTGAAGTCTTCGACGCCTTGTCCGATCCCGAACTTCGCTACCGTCAACGCTACGTCGACCTGGTCGTCAACAATCAAGTCAAGGATATCTTCCGCAAACGCACGCTGGTGTTCAACGCCATGCGTGATTTCTTCAACGAAAGGGGTTATATGGAAGTGGAAACTCCCATCCTCCAATCCATACCCGGAGGTGCGGCCGCCCGCCCCTTCATCACCCACCACAACGCCCTCGACATTCCGCTTTACCTGCGCATCGCCGACGAGCTTTACCTCAAACGCCTCATCGTCGGTGGTTTTGAAGGCGTCTACGAGTTTTCCAAGAACTTCCGCAACGAAGGCATGGACAGGACCCACAACCCCGAGTTCACCGCCATGGAGATTTACGTCTCCTACAAGGACTACAACTGGATGATGGAGTTCACCGAACAGATGCTCGAGAAGATATGTATGGACGTTAACGGCACCACTGAACTAAAAGTAGGTGATAAGGATATCAGTTTCAAAACTCCGTTTAAACGAGTTACCATGCTCGACTCTATCAAAGAGTTTACCGGATACGATTTATCGGGTAAGGGCGAGGAAGAGATTCGTGAGGTTTGCAAAAAACTGAATATGGAGATTGATGACACAATGGGTAAAGGTAAACTCATTGATGAAATATTCGGAGAGTTCTGCGAAGGTAATTACATTCAGCCTACCTTTATTATTGACTATCCGGTTGAAATGTCACCGCTGACCAAAAAGCATCGTAACAATCCTGAATTAACGGAACGTTTCGAGTTGATGGTGAACGGAAAAGAATTATGTAATGCATACTCTGAGTTGAATGATCCGATCGATCAGCTGGAACGTTTCCAAGATCAGCTTAAGTTGAGCGAAAAGGGTGACGACGAAGCTATGTTTATTGATATGGACTTTGTGCGTGCACTTGAGTATGGAATGCCTCCCACATCGGGAATGGGAATTGGAATGGACCGCCTTGTCATGCTTATGACCGGACAAACCACCATACAGGAAGTTTTATTCTTCCCGCAAATGCGTCCGGAGAAGACTATCAAGAAAGATCCTGCATCCAAATATGCGGAACTGGGCATCAGTGAAGATTGGGTTCCGGTTATTCAGAAAGCCGGCTACAACTTAGTTGATGATTTGAAAGAAGTAAATCCGCAGAAGTTGCCCGAGGATATTTGTGGTATTAACAAAAAATACAAATTAGAGTTAGCAAGCCCATCGGTCAATGATGTTGCCGAATGGATTCAAAGACTTAATTCGTAATTGTAATGAAACTACCCGGCAAGATAGCTATAATGGGAGGAGGAAGCTGGGCTACAGCCATTGCAAACNNTGAAGATTCAATCAATTGGTATATGCGGCGAGACGACCGCATTGCCGATTTCAAAAGGCTGGGACATAACCCGGCCTACCTAACCGGTGTAAAATTCGATATGAAACGGATTAATTTCAGTTCGAATATCAACGACATCGTAAGGGAGTCTGACACACTGGTATTTGTCACCCCCTCTCCTTATCTGAAAGCTCATCTGAAGAAACTTAAAACTCGCATCAGAGATAAATTCATTATTACCGCCATCAAAGGTATTGTTCCCGATGACAATTTAATTGTATCGGAATACTTCACCAAAGAATATGGTGTACCCGAAGAAAACATTGCCGTTCTTGGCGGACCGTGTCATGC
>DOBD01000152.1 GCA_003506275.1 Bacteroidales bacterium
CAACACATTGGCCAGCCTTTTGCGTTGTTGTTGCTTCAATTATTATCCATTCTCCTTATGGCCAGGTTGTTGGGCAATCTCTTCAACCGGATGGGACAGCCCACTGTTATTGGTGAAATCATGGCTGGCATCTTACTGGGCCCCTCAGTGTTGGGTTACGTATGGCCTGACCTGTTCAATGGCCTATTTCCCGGTGATTCGCTGAACAATATCTATTACCTGAGTCAGGTTGGCCTGGTGCTATTCATGTTCGTCATTGGCATGGAGTTGAATGTGAGTTCGTTGAAAAGCAAGCTGCAGGAAACGTTCATCATCAGTCAGTCTGGTATCCTGCTTCCATTTGTGTTGGGCATGCTATTGGCGGTGTTTATCTACAAGGATTTTGCGGCCAGTCAGACCCTTTACCTGCCCTTTGCGTTGTTTATTGGTATCTCATTGAGCATCACGGCTTTCCCCGTTCTGGCCAGAATCATCCAGGAAAAAGACCTTACAAGAACCCATCTGGGTACGATGTCTTTGGGCAGCGCTGCTATTGGTGATGTCACAGCCTGGTGTTTGTTGGCAGTCGTTATCGCCATTTCCAAAACGGGCTCCATGATGGATTCCCTGTTCACCTTGCTGCTCACGATGCTGTACGTATTGTTGATGTTGTTTGTCGTCAAGCCTTTCCTCAAACGGTTAGGAGAACATTATCGAACGCTTGAAGTCGTGAACCGCAGTACGGTGGCTTTCATTTTCCTTATGCTCCTGGCTTCTGCGTTCGTTACGGAGTCACTCGGTATTCATGCGCTGTTTGGTGCCTTTCTGGCTGGTGTCGTGATGCCGCCCATGACCAATTTTCGCCGTATCATTGTCGACAAGGTGGAGGATGTTTCGGTTTCCTTGCTGTTGCCCTTGTTTTTCGTGTTCACGGGTTTGCGTACGGAAATCGGATTATTGAATACGCCTGATTTATGGTTGACCTGCGGGCTTGTCATCCTGGTGGCCATTGTTGGCAAGTTTGGTGGTACAGCCATACCGGCCAGGCTTTTGGGAGAAAGCACCAGAAACAGTCTCTCGATGGGGGTGCTGATGAACACGAGAGGATTGATGGAGCTAATCGTGTTGAACATCGGTTATGAAATGGGGATTCTTCCACCGACGTTGTTCGTGATGTTGGTCATCATGGCTTTGGTGACCACCTTTATGGCTACACCGACCCTTTCTTTGATCGATCGTTTTTTTCCGACCAGAAACAAGGCGGAAGAGTTGCGTATGCGGCATCAGTTGGGAATTTTTAAATCGTTGGTAGCGGTGGGCAATCCTGTCAATGGAAAAGTGTTGCTAAATGTGGCTAAATCGGTGTTGGACGGCTCTAAAAATTCCTTGGCGGTCACTATTTTGCATGTTACCGAAGGGACGGATGTCAACCTTTTCTCAGGAGACGATTTTATCGAGGAGGGTTTTATGGGGGTGCGTCATGAAGCTGAAAATCTGGGTATTCCGATTCAAACAGAGTACAAGGTTACCGACAATGTCAGCCATGAAATTGTTCATACGACCAATGATGGTCAATATGATTTTCTTCTGGTGGGAGGGGGTGTCACGATGTCAACGCCGAAAGACCGGGCCAAACGATTCAAATTGGAACGATTGCCATTCATCGGAGCGTTGTTCTTCCGTCTGAATCAACAACAGGTGTTTTACCCCAGCGCCTTGATCAAGGACAAAACGCGCTACTTCATTGAAAACAGTCAGTGTAGTGTAGGAGTGGTTGTCAACCGAAATTTCACATCCATCAAAAAAACATTGGTGGTGTTGTACGGGGAGGAGGACTTGTTTCTATTGCGTTATGGGCGTCGACTGCTTCGTAACAATGAGGTGGCAACGCTGCGTATCAGGGATATCAATGGGCTGCTCGTGAGTAACGAAGCATTTGCCAAGGGGGTTTTGACGCTGATGAAGGAGTTCCCCGATAGGGTACAACTGTGCAAGGCCACCCTGATGGACAAAACATACATGGAGTCGTTTTCGTTCATGTTGATTAGCTATGCTTCCTGGAACCTCCTGGCCAACAGAGATGATGCCCCCCTCGATTTCATTCCCTCCTCCCTTATCATCCACAAACGCACCAGCCGTTTCCATCAGGGTTAACTCCCTACTACAGGGATAACTTCCTACTACAGGGATATTTCTCTACTACAATGATAGTTACCTTCAGTAGGAATACCTCCTTTTTCCAGGGATGACAAGCCTGCGTGATGGAATCCCCGGAAGAATGGCATTCTCCTACACATTTATTGATCCGCTCTATATTTAACAAGTAATAACTTGTTTAATTAGCATAAAGGAAGTATCTTTGAGCGTTTTTTAAACGTAACAAGCGACTACAAAGAATGAACACGTCAATATTGCTCGATAATCACTATGATTTGGCCGTTATTGGTGGAGGACCGGCAGGGTACAATGCGGCTGAAAAAGCGGCTTCAGAGGGTGTTAAGACCATTATCTTCGAAAAGAAGGCCTTGGGGGGAGTTTGTTTGAACGAAGGTTGCATACCCACCAAGGCTTTGTTGTATTCGGCCAAGATATATGACAGCTTAAAAACATCGACTAAGTATGGCATACGACCTGCAGGCGAGGCTGAGTTTGACCTCAATAACATGATTGACCGCAAAGACAAGACTGTCAAACGGTTGACATCGGGGGTCGGCATGAAACTGAGTGCTCACGGCGTAACGGTTATCAATGGTGAGGCGTTTATCGAAGGGGAAAGGGACGGGGTTTTCATCATTCGCAGCGGGGAGAAGTCCTACACGGCCACCTACCTGATGCTGTGTACCGGTTCAGACACCGTGATACCTCCCATTAAAGGTTTGTCGGAAACCGCCTTCTGGACATCACGAGAAGCTCTCGAGGCCAGAGAGTTACCACAGAAGCTTACCATCGTTGGTGGGGGTGTGATTGGTATGGAGTTTGCCTCCTTTTATAACAGCCTGGGGGTCAACGTAACTGTCGTGGAGCTCCTTCCTGAAATTTTAGGCTCGATGGACAAGGAAATTGCCAGGATGCTTCGAAACGAATATACCAAAAAAGGTATCAGTTTCCTGTTGAAAACCAAGGTGATAGAAATCAGTCCTACGAAAGTGACAGTGGAGCGAAACGGCAAAACAGAAAGTCTGCCCACCGACAGGGTACTCATCAGTGTGGGGCGTCGACCCGTTTTGGAAGGTTTTGGACTGGAGGGATTGAATCTGGCACTGGACAATAAACGCCTTAAAGTAAACGGTGTCATGCAGACCAGTCATCCCAGAATCTACGCAGTGGGAGACATCACTGGCCATTCCATGTTGGCTCATACGGCCATCAGGGAAGGGGAGGTGGCTGTCAATCATTTAGCCGGCAAAAAGGATGTCATGCGCTACGATACCGTTCCCTCTGTTGTTTATACGAATCCTGAGGTGGCCGGTATTGGTTTGACCGAAGAAGAAGCGACTGAAAAAGGGCTCTCTGTACGGGTGATTAAACTCCCCATGGCTTATTCGGGTCGTTTCGTTGCTGAGAATGAGGGTGGTAACGGTTTATTCAAACTGTTGGTCGATGAGCAGGACGTCATAGTGGGGTGTCACATCCTGGGCAATCCGGCTTCAGAGCTCATCGTGACAATTGGCGTAGCTATAGAGCGAGGTCTTACGTTGGAGGATGTCAAGAAGATCGTATTTCCACACCCTACTGTTGGGGAAATCATCCACGAAGGGCTGTATGTATAACGTAAGACAGTAAGCCGTTGAACCTCATTACTAGCGTTGTTACTATGCAAGCTGAATCAATACACTAATTCCCAAATACGTAACGTACCATGTTGTGCATTAATAATCCCTACACCGACGTTGCTTTCAACCTGGCAGCCGAGGAATACCTTCTGAAACAGGTCAGGGATGACATTTTCATGGTATGGCAGAATGAGCCTTCCGTCATTTTGGGCAAACACCAGGACAAGGCCATGGAGGTTGATCTGGCCTATGCCGAAGAACATCAGATTGGCATTTTCAAGCGTCAATCAGGCGGCGGGGCTGTGTACCATGACCTCGGCAACGTGAACCTGACCTTTATTGAGACGAGTCAACAACCCAACTTTGACAAGTACGTGGGTTGGATGCGTCAATTCTTGAGCGGATTAGGGGTAGATGTTCAGGCTGACAATCGCAGGGGGTTGTACCTCAATGGCTTAAAGGTTTCAGGAAGTGCTCAATATATGTTCAAAGACAGGGTGATGTTTCATGCCACCTTGTTGTTTTCCACCGATTTGGATCGAATCAAGGCTTTGCTGTTGGATAAGAATAGTCCGAAGGCCGACAACGTCAAGCCATGGGTCAGATCAGTAAAAAGCCCGGTGACCAACCTGGCCCCCCATATTAAACAACAACTTGATGTTGATGATATTAAACATCAGTTAATCAATTTTATGGCATGGATGGATCATGCCAATTACATGTATACATTCACAGAAAAAGACAGACGTAAAATCATGGAGATCCAGGTATCACAACAGGACAAATCCGAAAGGATGCCATCCTTTTGCTAGGGATGCCATCCTTTTGCTAGGGATGCCATCCTTTTGCTAGGGATGCCATCCTTGATACCGCTCCTAAATACAGAACAATTATGGCAACATTTGAGATTAAGATGCCCAAGCTTGGTGAAAGCGTGACTGAAGGAACCATCGTGTCCTGGTCGGTCAACGTAGGTGATGTGATCGCTGAAGACGATGTGCTGTTTGAAGTAACCACAGCCAAGGTGAACGCGGAGGTTCCTTCCCCAGTTGGTGGAAAATTGCTGAAGATCAACTATAATGTAGATGATACAGTACCGGTGGGCGAAGTGGTAGCTTTGGTAGCCCTGGAAGGAGATGAAGCGGAGGATGGTCATGATACTGTCGAATCAACCACTGCTGTTGGTTCAAACGATACTGCCGCCTCAAATGACGCTGTTGCTTCGAACGATGCAGTCGCCTCAAATGACACTGTTGGTTCAAACACTACCGTCACAGCAAATACGCCAAACACCCCCGTTGTCGACAAACGGTGGTATTCACCCGTCGTGCAGCAATTGGCAAAAGAAGCTGGTTTGACCCAGGAGGAATTAAGTACCGTACCTGGTAGTGGATTCGAGGGACGCGTAACCAAACATGACCTCCAGGCATACCTGAAACGCAGGGAAAGCGGAAAAGCACCACAACCCGCATCAGACGTCAAAAAGCCGTTGAAACCAGCGCCGGCACCATTGCCAAACAGTGAACTAATCATACAACCTGCCACGACTGACGGCATTCAACGTGAAGAAATGGATCCCGTTCGACGCATCATTGCTGAGCGTATGGTACAGTCGAAGAAAGTCTCGGCACATGTTACCACCATCGTTGAAGCCGACGTGACCCGCCTTGTTCAATGGCGCGACAAACACAAGCACGCTTTCAAGCAGCGCGAAGGTATCAGCCTGACTTTCCTGCCGGCCATTGTTTCAGCCACCACCCGTGCATTGGCTGATTTTCCCAGGGTCAACGCCTCGGTAGAAGAACAAACCATCCTGCTCATGAAACACATACACATGGGTATTGCTGTATCATTGGCTGATAACAACCTGGTTGTTCCTGTCATCAAGCATGCTGACAAGCTCAACCTTAACGGATTGGCCCACGCCATCGAAGACCTGGCCACCAAAGCCAGAAGCAACAAACTCAAGGTGGACGATATCGAAGGTGGCACCTTCACCATCACCAACTTCGGCACGTTCAAGAACCTGATAGGTACCCCCATCATCAACCAGCCACAGGTCGCCATATTGGGTGTGGGGTACATTGAAAAGAAGCCAGCCGTGGTGGAAACGCCCGAAGGTGACGTCATTGCCATCCGGCACAAGATGTACCTGTCGTTGACCTACGACCACCGCATCATTGATGGTTCGTTGGGTGGCGCTTTTGTCCGTCGAATCGCGGATTACCTGGAACAATGGGACCCCGGCAGTGCCATGTAACCTCAAACAAGCAAAGAACCCAGTACAACGACCCTGACCAGAAATGAACCATACAGACCACTCAATACTCCTAGTATCAACCCCTCAATGGCATTTACAATGAAACAATTTGATATACTTACAACAGACNNAGACAAGGACATCCTGGCCAAATGGTATCACCTCTTGACGCTGGGACGCGCCATCGATGACAAAGCCCCGGTATACTTGCTTCAGTCACTGGGGTGGTCGTTCCATGCCCCCTATGCTGGTCACGATGGCATTCAATTGGCATTGGGGCAGGTTTTCAACAAAGACACCGACTTTTTGTTCCCCTATTACAGGGATATGTTGACGGTGCTGTCGGCTGGGATGACGGCCGAGGAAATTCTGCTCAATGGCTTAAGCAAGGCGACCGACTTATCCAGTGGTGGCCGCCATATGTCCAATCACTTTGCCAAACCAGCCTGGCATATTCAAAACATCTCATCAGCCACTGGCACACATGATTTGCATGCCGTGGGCGTGGCCAGGGCCATGAAGGCTACCGGCCACAAGGGGGTCGCTTTTACCTCGCATGGAGAAGCCACTGTTTCAGAAGGGTACGTTTACGAGGCCATCAACGGTGCCTGCACAGAACAGTTGCCGGTGGTGTTTGTGATTCAGGACAACGGTTACGGCATCTCCGTTCCCAAAAAAGACCAAACGGCCAACCGTAAAGTGTCTGACAATTTCACCGGTTTCAAACACCTCAAGGTC
>DOBD01000197.1:0-6403 GCA_003506275.1 Bacteroidales bacterium
GGTGGCAACCCTTGGCGGGATGCCATCCCTCTCGTGGAAATTCAGATGCCATCCTTTGGCTCCTCGGTGATGCTGCCGTAGCGGTGATACTCAAAGGAAATACTTTGTTCCTTCAGGTAGTGGAGCATTTCCAACCGACCTTCCACCACCGGTTTGGCGGTAGCTATGTACATACCCAGCTCAGCGGCCTTTTCATAGTAAGCTTTGGGAATGTCGGGGGAACACGTACGGATGCGGTCGTATGAACCCATCGAAGCCAGGAATTCCTCGTCCGACTCCATTTTGAACGCCACATCTCTCCCATAAAATCCCCTCAGATCCATATACTTGGGATCTCCCGGCTGCATACTCAACGCCATGGGAGTCCTGACCTGCGCCGAAGCCAACATCACCATCAACGCATCTTCCAGGGTATCATGGGGAAAGAGACGCAAGACCATCTGGGAAACAGACAAGTACCTGAACGTATTCCGTTCACCCATCAGGTTGTTGATGTCCTTTTCTACCGAGAACACCTTGTCGTATTGCACGGCGTAACTGTTAACCGCTTTGTAGAGGCGTGACCTGACCTTGGGTTCTGCCCGTTTGCGCAGGAACTCCAGCAAGTCAATCAAGCCTACCAGGGCGTCGGCCCCTCTTTTGGTCAGGGTAGTGTTGGTAACGGGTAGTTCCTCCACATCTACGAAGCAAGATACGTAATTTGGACCCCCCGCTTTGATACCACCGCCAAAGGCCGAACGTTTCATGCCGCCGAAGGGCTGACGATTGACGATGGCACCG
Organism: Bacteroidales bacterium; assembly: GCA_003506275.1. Taxonomy (GTDB): domain Bacteria; phylum Bacteroidota; class Bacteroidia; order Bacteroidales; family UBA1402; genus UBA8389. The sequence goes on from DOBD01000197.1 coordinate 781, forward strand.
GTAATACCCCTATTGATGTACAAGTTACCGGCCTGCATCCAGAATTTCCAGTAAGCTTGTTCCTTTTCATCCAGGCTCTGAAGACCGGCGGTCAGCCCATATTCGGAAGCATTCATCAATTCGACACCCTCTTTCAGGTTTTCGATGCAGACCACAGCCAACAGGGGGCCAAACAATTCGTTCCTGAAGGTGTAGCTGTCAGGCTTGACACCCCATTTTACGCAGGGTTTGAGGATGTAACGCCGCTCATCCAGGAATTCAGGCGCGACCAGCCAGCTTTCACCGGGTTCCAGGTGTTCGATGGCGTGCAGCAGTTTGTCGTTTTTGTTGGTAATCATGGGGCCGACAATGGTGCCACCTTTCCAGGCACTGCCCGTTTGCAGGCTGGTGACGGCATCGTGCAACTTAGCCTTGAAATCAGGGTCATTATACACGGATTTTTCCACCAGGAACAAGGAGCAAGCCGAGCACTTCTGTCCGGCGTTGCCAAAGGCCGACGTCACGACATTCTGAATAGCATGATCCCTGTCACCACTGGCTGTCAGAATGATGGCGTTCTTGCCGCCGGTTTCGGCCGACAAGGGACAGGTCGGATTGTTTTTCAATAAGCGGAAAGCCGTATCCGTCCCTCCAGTCAGGATGATGTGACGAATGGCTGGGTGTTTGGTCAAATAATTCAACGGTTCGCGACCATCGGTGCATACCACCTGCAGGGCATCTTTGGGCACACCAGCCTCCCAGAAGCACTGAGCGAAGGCCCATGCGACCGGAAGCGCCACGGTGGCCGGCTTCAGAATGACACTGTTGCCGGCTGCCAGGGAAGCAGCCACCCCACCCACCGGGATGGCCAGGGGGAAGTTCCAGGGAGGTATCACCAGAATGACCCCCTTGGCTTTGATGGAGACCGTCTTCAACTCCTCGAACGATTGCATGGAAGTGGGGTAAAAACGACAAAAATCGATGGCTTCGGACACTTCCACATCACCTTCCAGAAAGGTTTTACCGGTTATGGCCGACATGCAACCGATCAAGTCGCCACGGTTGTTGCTCAGGTTCATGGCCACCGCGTGCAGGATGCGGTTGCGAGCATCGAGGGCTGTCTGTCGCCACCCGGATGCGTCCGTCACAGCTGTTTCCACCATGGCTTGCACTTGCTCCAGATTGGACAGACTGGCTTCACAGACGCAGACTTCTTCGGTCTGACTCCTATCCATGTAACGGTGAGTCCTTGCGGAGATGAAGGTCTTGTCACCCACTTGTATGGGTATGTGATAAGGCTCATTGGCGGGGTGTTTCATCCAGCGCTGCCTGATTTCGTCGGCCCATTGACGGTTGGCCTTGAGGTCAAAGTTGGTATCGGGTTCGTTTTTGAACGTGTTGGTATCGTCGATGGGCGGCTGTTGGGGTTGGCGTCTGTCCTGCTGCCTGAACACACGCCCTTCCATGCTATCCTTCAAGGCAAAGGCTTCAAGAAACTGGTTTTTCAGGTAATTCCATTGCTTGCTGTCGTAGGTCAGGTTGAACGAATAGCTCAGGAAGTTTTCCTTGCCGGTATTCTCGTCCATACGGCGTACCAAATAGGACACGGCATTGAGAAAATGCTCGTTTTTAACCACGGGCGTGTACAGGATGATCTGCCTGTCCAGGTGACGGAACACACGTGGCAGGTGGTTGGCCATTCCTTCCAACATCTCAAACGTCACGTAATCGGTCACGTTATTTTTTTGACTCAAAAGATACGCATAACCAATGCTGAAAAAGTTGTGCGAAGCGACTCCCACGTGCAGCACCTTGGCGTTTTCAGGCAGTAATGCCCTGTCAAGCACATGCAGGTAATTGGCATCGACTTCCACCTTACTGCTTAAGACCGGATTGGGCCATCCTTTAAGGGAAGACACGATACTTTCCATCTGCAGGTTGGCACCCTTAACCAGACGCATCTTCAATGGCGCTCCACCCTCGGCTACCCGCTTATGGGCAAACTCCAACAATTCGGATTGAAACAACCAGGCGTCAGGCAGGTATGCCTGGACCACGATACCTGCTGTGTATTGTTTGAATTCAGGTTGACTGAGCACCGTCTTGAACACATCCAGGGTCAACTCAGTGTCCTTGTATTCCTCCATGTCCAGGTTGACAAACTTGGGACTGGCCACCCCCTTTTCATCCACATACGGGTGTTGGATGGCCTGCCGATAGATAGCGGCCAGGCGTTCACACAAGTCCACCTTATTCTGGGCATAATTCAAGGGATTGATTTGAGCGTAAATACCCGATATTTTGATGGAAATATAGTTTATCTTGGGATCGGTCAGCGCTTCCAGGTAATGATGGTAGCGGTGATTGGCCTCGCCATCACCCAGCACCACTTCACCCAATAAATTGACGTTCTGACCAATGTTTTCGCTTTGACGGGTACTCAGATGCCTGGTTAAAAAAGAGGCTTTTTCGTTGATGATGACTTTGGACGTGTCGGCGCGCAACCGGTATTTGAAAATGGGCACCGAAATGAAATCAAACCAATAGCCAAAAGTGGTAAATAATTTAAGCAGAAAGGCGTCAGTGGAATTGAAAAAAGATGGTACCCCGTATTGATCAATGAGTTGCTTCATACGCTTGGCCAATTTGCGGCTGTCCCTTATTTGAGACGACTCATCGAGCATTTTCGACAAGAGCGTCTTGTCGTTGGGGTTTTGAATGAGGATGGCGTATTTTTTTTGTTCCTTCCGTTCGTCTTCAGAGATTTCCTGTTCGGCCTTCCGTAAAAAATCACTGGCCCATTCCAGGACTTCTGTTGTGGTAATGTGTTCCATGCTACTATGAATTATTCGTTTTCAATGCTATGATGCAAGCGTGTTAAAAAGTTGCCCGAATATATTTTATTTGACGATGCTGGACGTACAACAATTATCCATAAGAATACAAAAATACTCCAATCTATCCTGCATAGTCAAGCGCTTCAGCAAGAACAAGCATGAATGAGCAATTCTTCTGCCCGACTGACCTTTTTTTGGTGGTGCAGAGGTTGGAACTCTTTGAGTTTTCATGCTTTTTCGCTTTCTTTGCTGCCGATTTCTCGTAGTGGTGATCACTACCTTTCTGACCCAAAAAACGATGAATTTTTATGCAGACAGACATTCAAAAAGTCCTGGTCCTAGGGTCAGGTGCGCTCAAAATTGGACAAGCGGGCGAATTTGATTATTCAGGCTCTCAAGCACTGAAGGCTTTGCGCGAAGAAGGCATCCGCTCGGTGCTCATCAACCCCAACATCGCCACTATCCAGACCTCAGATGGCATTGCCGACACTGTCTATTTCCTGCCCATCACCCCTTATTTTGTGGAAGAAGTCATTAAAAAGGAAAAGCCTAACGGCATCCTGCTGGCTTTCGGCGGACAAACAGCCTTGAACTGCGGTACCGAACTCTATCAAAAAGGCATCTTGCAACAGTACGGTGTGCAGGTACTGGGCACATCCGTTGAGGCCATCATGTACACCGAAGACCGCGACCTCTTCGTCAAGAAGTTGAACGAAGCGTCCATCAAAACCCCTGTCAGCCAGGCGGTCACCACGGTCGAAGACGCCATCAAAGCGGCCAACACCATCGGTTTCCCCGTCATGGTACGTTCAGCCTACGTGTTGGGAGGTATGGGCAGCGGCATCGCTGAAAACCAGGAACAATTCCTGAAGTTGGCCCATAACTCTTTATCCTTTGCCCCACAGATTCTGGTGGAAGAATCCCTCAAAGGATGGAAGGAAATCGAATTCGAGGTCATCCGTGATAAAAACGACCACTGCTTCACGGTGGCCAACATGGAAAACGTCGACCCCCTGGGTATCCACACGGGTGAATCCATCGTGGTCGCTCCCACTTGCTCGCTCAACCAGTATCAAATCGATTTGCTCGTCAACTTGTCCACCAAGTGCATCCGCCACTTGGGCATCGTAGGCGAATGCAACATCCAATATGCCTTCAACGCTGAGACCAACGACTACCGCGTCATCGAGGTCAACGCCCGATTGAGCCGTTCATCCGCCCTGGCATCCAAAGCCACCGGTTACCCCCTGGCTTTTGTGGCCGCCAAATTGGCCCTGGGGTATGGTCTCGATGAAATCGGCGAGATGGGTACCACCAACTCAGCGTATGTCGCTCCTCAACTAGACTACATCATCTGCAAGATTCCCCGCTGGGACTTGTCGAAGTTTGTCGGCGTATCCCGCGAAATCGGCTCGTCCATGAAGTCAGTAGGCGAAATCATGTCTATCGGCAAATCCTTCGAAGAAATCATCCAAAAGGGCCTGCGTATGATAGGCCAAGGCATGCACGGCTTCGTGGGCAACGAGGGTCTGACATTCAAGGATCTGGACACCGAACTATCCAAACCTACCGACCTGCGCATGTTTGCCATCGCCGAAGCCTTTGAGGCCGGCTATACCATCGATCGCATCTATGAGTTGACCAAAATCGACCCTTGGTTTCTGGGCAAGCTAAAAAACATTTTTGATTATTCGAAAGTACTTGGCGGTTACCAGCGTATTGAAGACCTTCCTGCCGATGTTGTGAAGGAAGCCAAACGCCTCGGTTTTTCCGATTTCCAGATTGCTCGTTTCGTGGAACGCCCCAACGGCAATATGGAAAAGGAATTGCTACACGTACGGGCCCACCGCAAAAAGCTAGGCGTCCTGCCTTCCGTGAAACGCATCAACACGGTAGCCTCCGAACACCCTGATCTGACCAACTACCTCTACCTGACCTACGATGGTTCGGACCACGATGTCCCCTATTATAAAAACGAAAAATCCGTCATTGTACTGGGTTCCGGTGCTTACCGCATCGGCAGTTCGGTGGAATTCGACTGGTGCTCGGTCAACGCCGTACAAACAGCCCGCAAGCTGGGGTATAAGTCAATCATGGTTAATTATAACCCGGAAACGGTTTCCACCGACTACGATATGTGCGACCGCCTCTATTTTGATGAGCTCTCCTTTGAACGGGTGCTCGACGTGGTTGACCTGGAACAGGCCAGGGGCGTTATCGTCTCCGTGGGTGGTCAGATACCCAACAACCTGGCCATGAAGTTGCACCGTCAAGCCGTACCCATTCTGGGCACTTCACCTCTTTCCATCGACAGGGCCGAAAACCGCCACAAATTTTCCAGCATGCTCGACACCCTGGGCATCGACCAACCCGAATGGCGCGAGCTGACCAGTATGGAGGACATTCAATCCTTTGTAGACAACGTTGGCTACCCCGTATTGGTACGCCCTTCCTATGTCCTATCCGGTGCGGCCATGAACGTCTGTTACAGCGATGACGAACTCGAAGAGTTTCTGCGTATGGCTAAAAACGTATCCAAGGAATTCCCCGTGGTCGTATCACGCTTCCTGCAAAACGCCAAGGAAATCGAGTTTGACGCGGTGGCCCACAACGGCGAAGTGGTGGAATACGCCATTTCTGAACACATCGAATTTGCCGGGGTACATTCGGGTGACGCCACCTTGGTTTTCCCGGTTCAGAAAATCTATTTTGAGACAGCCCGCCGTATCAAGAAAATCAGCCGTAAGATAGCCAAGGAACTCAACATCAGTGGCCCGTTCAACATCCAGTTCCTGGCCAAGAACAAC
>DOBD01000197.1:6416-9533 GCA_003506275.1 Bacteroidales bacterium
CGCAACTTCATTGAAACGGCCACCAAGGTTATGCTCGACGCCCCGTACGAAAAGGCCGACGGTTCTGTCTTCGACATCGACCACATCGGCGTCAAAGCCTCCCAATTCTCCTTCTCCCGCCTCCACCTGGCCGACCCCGTGTTGGGTGTGGATATGGCTTCAACCGGTGAAGTTGGTTGCATTGGTGACGACTTCAACGAAGCCCTCCTTTCAGCCATGATTGCCACCGGTTTCAACATCCCCAGCATGGATAAGGGTGTGATGATTTCATCCGGGGCTCCCAAATCCAAGGTAGACCTGCTTGACAGCGCCCGCTTGCTGCAGGAAAAGGGCTACACCGTGTATGCCACCTCCGGCACCTGTGCCTTCCTGACCGAAAACGGCGTGACAGCCACGGAAGTATCCTGGCCTGATGGCACTGGTCAAGGCGATAACATCATGGAACTGATTGCCAAACACCGCTTCGACCTGGTCATCAACATCCCCAAGAATCTTTCCAAACGGGAACTGACCAACGGCTTCAAAATCCGCCGCGCAGCCATCGACTATAACGTGCCATTGATTACCAACTCACGATTGGCCAGCGCCTTCATCGAAGCCTTCTGCCACCTGGCTGAAACCGACATCCAAATCAAGAGCTGGCAGGAATACTAACCTACCGCTTCAGTTACAAAGCCAATCAGCCGTCCTTATCCTTACGATGGGGGCGGCTGATTTTTTATGAAGTGGTACACTTTCCCGTCTTTACGGAGCCGTGCTTGAATAGTTATTTGAACAACAACTGCGCAAACTGGTACAGGCTGCGGCGCCAGGAATGCCATTCATGAGCGGTTTCAGGGGAAATGTAGGACACGCCTTTTATACCGACCTTGTTCCAGGCTTCAGCGGCTTCGCCGATGCGGGAAGCACCACCTTCACGACCGCCAAAACTCATGAAAACCAACTTGACAGAGGGCTTGAACGCGTCAATATCCTTGATGTCCGATANNCTGAACGTGCCACTGCTGAACATCCCAATGTGGGAAAAGAGCGTAGGATTGGCCATCACTATCAGACGGGTTTGCATACCGCCCATAGACAAGCCGGCCATGGCTCTGTTGGCCTGATTGGGGATGACCCGGTAATTGGCTTCAACATAAGGAATCAAATCATTCAGGAGCAAGCGTTCAAATTCTGCGGCAAAATTGGGACGTTCCTGGTTGGCAGGGGCCGCTTGACCGGGAGCAGGACGAGCGGGACGCCCACCAGGGCCGAAATTGACGCTGCTGTTTTCCATCACGATAATAAAGGGTTTGGCCTTGCCTTCGGCCAGCAGGTTGTCCATGATCATGGCCGTATAGCCCTGGCTGCCCCAACCGGTTTCATTTTCACCCATACCGTGTTGCAAGTATAAAACAGGGTACTTTTGCGACGAATCCTTATCGTAGCCCGGTGGCAGATAAATGTACACCCGGCGATTGCTGTTGCTGGATTTGGCGTAGTAATAGGTTTCAACCAATTGACCGTGAGGCACGTCTTTCAAGGCGAAAAAGTCCATATCGTCCGAGGGAACTTCTATTCCACTACCCCAGCGACCGGCACCGTAATAGTACAAACTGCCTGGATCCGGCACGGAAGCACCGTCCACATTGAGCTGATAATAGTGGAATCCAACGTCCTGCGGGGCTGATTCTCCTGTCCAGACGCCTTGCTCGTCCTTGACCAGATCATACTTTACGGCACCAATATCCAATTGCACCTTGTTGGCTTGAGGTGCGGCTAGTTGAACCCTGACCCGCCCTTCTGAATTGACCTGTGGGTATTTTTTCCCCTGTTGGGTTGTCATGGTGGGTTGGAAATCTTCCTTGACCGAGCTGGTAGCATCCTGGGCCAGGGCAGACCCAACCAACAGGGAGGCCGCGAGTGTAAGCAATACGTGATGGTGTCTCATGAATGTTGACGATTAATGGTGTATCAGAATAAGGTTTATTGGCGGTAAAAGTAGGGCATCCCCATCAATTTACCTTTCAATTTTGATAACAATGTTGTCAATATTCAACCCTATTATTCATACATCATCCGTTCAATTTCCGTCTGTGCTTGCATTTTCCTGGTAGTCTTGCCATGCATGAGCTTGTAGACCACCGGCACAACAACCAGCGTGAGTAACGTGGACACCGCCATACCTCCAATGATGACCCAGGCCAATCCGTTTCTCAACTCGGCGCCCGAACCGGTCGACAGGGCAACTGGTAACATACCGATAATGGTGGATAGTGCCGTCATCAGGATGGGGCGTGTACGGATTTTGACGGCCTGTATCAAGGCCTCATCGATGGTTTTACCCTCCTTGAGCGCATCGTTGGCAAAGTCGACCAGCAGGATGGCATTCTTCGCCACCAGACCTATCAGCATGACCAGTCCCAACATACCATAGATACTCATGGCCGTATTGGTCAAGGCCAAAGCCAGGAAGGCACCGATCACGGAGAGCGGAATGGAGAACATCACCACAAAGGGATCGACCCAATTGTTGTACAGGAGCACCATGGTCAGGTAAATCAGGAGCAACGACAACAGCAGGGCACCTGTCAGCACACTCATGGAGTCGGCCATGGACTGCACATCACCCGTAGGTTCCACACGCACGCCCTTGGGCTTGTTCAAGGTGGCGATTTTTTCCAGGAACTGGTCGGAGACAGTACCCGAGGGCACACCAATTACCTGAGTCCGGATGGTAACCGCACTGTTGCGCTTGTACCGCTCGAGTTTGTTGGGACCTGTACCCAAAGCCACCGTGGCAAACTGAGCCAAACGAACGGATTCTCCCTTATTGTTCACAAAGGTCAGGTTCTGCACGTCTTCAGCCTGCTGGCGATAGGCCTTGTCGGCCCTGATGTTCATGGCGTACTCGTAGTTGCCTTCTGTAAATTTCAAGGTACTGTTGCCCTGGAAATACAACTGCATGGTCAAACCGACGTTGTCGAGGGTCAGCCCCAATGCCGACATCTTGTCTCGGTCGATGGATACGGCCATTTCAGGCATCCCGTTTTCCACCGATAGACTTTGCTGCAGGGTGCCGGGAATGGAACGCATCGCTTCCAGGGCTTGTTCGGCAAACAGCATCACCGAATCGGT
>DOBD01000197.1:9617-9751 GCA_003506275.1 Bacteroidales bacterium
TCGTCCTTGCGCTCTTTCGCCGGTACCAACTTCACATTGAGTTCGGCCAGGTAGGGCGTACCTTGAGTGCTTTGCGTGTTGTCACTGGTCAGCCCCACCATGGTGATAACACTGGCCACCTCGGGTTTGGCCCT
>DOBD01000268.1:0-184 GCA_003506275.1 Bacteroidales bacterium
TCTCCGTTTCTGACATGTGGTTGTAGCCAAATTGGGGGCTGCACACAAAGCCACCGAAACCAGTAATCCGTTGGTGTTTAATGGTGCTGTCAATCCTGACCGAGGCGGTCTTGGTGGCCGCCTGGACAGGATTAAAGGTCAGTATTGTCGCTATACTCAGAAAAACGAGGGAAAGAAAGCGGTT
>DOBD01000268.1:255-3710 GCA_003506275.1 Bacteroidales bacterium
GTGCCCTGTGATTCGGAATAGACGATGTGTTTGATGCCTTTGGCTTTGAGGGCTTCCACCTGGGCTTTCGGGCTGTTCTCTTCCGTACCGGTACCGATGTAGAGCAAATTCATTTGTTTGTTGAAGCCTTCAACGTCTTTGAACAAGCCGTTGAAGGCTGTTTCCAGGCTATTGTCGCCTCTTAGGAAGAANNCCGCTGAAGGTGCCCATCCAGGCAAACTTATCCAGGTTGGCCGAAACGGTCATACAGGTTTGGAACCCACCCCTGGACAGACCGGCCATGGCTCTGTTTTGTCTGTCTGTTTTGGTGCGGAACGTTTTGTCGATGTACGGAACCAGGTTGTTGGCAAAAATTTGGGTCACATCGCCTTTGGCTTCGCGGACATCGGGGTTGGTTTTGATGTCTCCACTGGGCATGACCACTATCATGGGTTCGGCTTTACCGGCAGCGATGAGGCCATCCATGATGTTGGCCATGTGGCCTTGGTTGGACCAACCGTTTTCGTCTTCACCCCAGCCGTGCACCAGGTAAAGTACCGGGTAGCGTTTGGTGGGCTGTTGTTCGTATTCAGCCGGTACGTAAACGTTGATGTGACGTTCCAGGCCGTTGATGTCAGACCAGTAGTAAATAGAACGGACCTGACCGTGGGGAATGGTGTTATTGAACCGGTAATAGTCGCCTTCAGGGCCTTCGGGTATTTCAACACCGGCCGATTCCCAGTTGCTGCCAAAGAACGCTTCGCTGTTTCTGTCCATTACGGCTACCCCGTCAATCAGGATGGCGTAGTAGTGAAAGCCGACCACCTGGGGATCGGAGGTGCAGGTCCACACCCCTTTATCATCCTTGGTCATGTCGTACTTCTTGTTACACAGGTCAACTTGTACGTTGTTGGCCGTTGGTGCGACCACCTTGAACAGGACTTGCCTGGTTTGAGCATTGACGGCAGGGTAAGGTGACAGAAAGGTGTTGGTCGATGCCGGTTTGAAGCCTTCAGGCAAGGTTACGGTCTGCTGACCACGCATCACACCGGCGAATTGAGCAAACAGATTGCCGGCTAACAGCGTGGCAACCACTAATAACGTGACTTTTTTCATGGTTTTTCTATTTTTTCTACAACCACTTTTCCATCGGAATACACCGTTTTGACCAGGTATAATCCATCGGTAACAGGTTGACCCACCAGAGGTTGGCCAGCCAGGTTGTAGTAGGTTTGAGATAGGATGTAAGCTGAGACGGAAGGTCTGTCAAGGGCGTTGGGGTCTTCAGTCACCACACCGGCTACGGCGATTGATTGACCGATGGCCGAGATGGCACTCACATTGATGGTACCCACGTAATCACCCTGGGTCAATCCAGCCTTTAAACGAGCGTAGACGGTGGTCGCAGCCACGTCGCTGCCCGTTCTGGTTAACGCCAGGTAGGGTGAGTAGCCTGTATCAATTGAGCGGGAGAGTTCATAACCTGCCGGGGCTTCCAGGTGGATATCGTCCACCAGGCCGGATCCGCTGACTACAAACGATTGTGCGGTGGATGGACCGTTGTTGGCCATATACGTAAAGTTGGCCAACGATGATACTGAAACCGTGATGGCGTCTTCTTTGGCACCGGTAGCCGATTCAACCCCTTCAAAACAGATGTCATCCATGAAGAAGTTCACGTCGCCGACGCCCAAACCCCAGGCGAGTTGAGTGGCACCAGCCTGGAACACCGATACGCCGTTGTCTGAAGCTTGAGCACCGGTTGTCCAATTGATGCTGTCGGATGAATACTCAAACTTGAGTGAGACGGGGCCTGATCCCGATACGGATGCCCTATACCACAGCGATTGTTTGGCTGAAGACGCAAAGGAAGCGGCCGTTGAGTTGGTCATCATATTCAACTGGTTGTAGGTCTCGGTTGACCGATAAATACGGAACTCGGTTCTGGGTGTCCCGGTGTTGGCGTTGTATACGATGAACAGGTAACCCTGCATCATGCCTTGAACGTAGCCGGTGGAACCATCGCCCACTTTGTTGGGATTACCTCTGAGTAAGACACCGATCTTGGTGTCGCTCGTGCCTGAGTGGATGGCTTGACGCCAGGTGACGCTGTAATCGGTTGCTGTTTTGGAGAAACGATTCAAATTTAGGGTCCCTGTTGCATTGCGCTGTCCACCGCTATAGGGTTTTAACATATTGCTGGTGTAGGCTCGGGAATCCGAGTACCTGACCACACCGGCAGTTGTCGTGCTGCCATTGCCGATGGAGACGTACGAAGCCGGGGGTGTCTGCGCGACTGTAGAAGGCTTGTCGTACTCAAAGTGGTAGCGTCTCGTTTCGGGCGAGGGTGTTACGGAACCTGACAAATCGATGGAGGGGCTGCTGGCCAAACCTGATTTTAAGGACAATGTGCCCTGGTAATTGCCAATGAGAAGACCAGTTCTCATCCGAACATAGACAGGCATGTCCCCCGCCGTTACTTGAGCTGGTGAGAGGTAGACAACTGAATCAAAGTCGCCTTGTGGAGTCAGCGACAGCTCGAAGAAGTTGCTGCTACGGAGTTCCAATGTGTCGTACAAATGGCCGGCGGCTACGGTAAATTGACCGTTGGCAGAAGGGCCATGTCCTTGGGTATAGGTAAGATTGGGTAGCTTTAGCACGGAGGTGGACAGTTGGCTTTCCAACAAGGTCAGGTTGTCCATGTAGCCTGAATAGTTGTTGCTGTTCAACCCCCAGACCAGTTGAGTACCTCCCACGCTATAGGAAGCATCCGTAAAGACGGTAGATTCAGCTCCTTCCCAGGTAAGGCTGTCGGAAGAGCACTCAAATACGAGGTTGGCACCATAGGCGGAGGCTCTCAGCCAATAAGCCGTATTGGTTGGCACCGTAAAACTCGATGTATGAGTAGCCTGAGCTGTCAGGCCTGACGCACTCGCCACATAAGGCTTGAGCAACAGGTGCTGGTCAGCTGTCTGATTGACGATAAACAAGTAGCCTTGTTTAAGGCCCTGGGCGTAAGCACAAGAGCCTGCTTCACCGGAAGCACGTAACAGGACACCCATTTTTGAACCTTCGGTGGTACCGCTGGCTTTCCATACCAACGAATAGTCACCGCTTCTGTCGGGGAAGAGTGTGAGCTCGGCCACTCCGGTACCGTTGAGGCTGCCGCTAGAGTAGGTCTTGAAGCCATTGTTGGCCAGACCGCTGTTGTCAGTGTACTGAGCCACCCCTGCACTACCCGACAAGACAGTGACGTATTCGGCAGCCGGTGTGGTGGCACTATCCGTGGCGGCTTCGTTGTTGAAGGCATAGATGGGAGCGGGCACGCCCTCGGACACGACGATGTTGTCCAGCACCAGGTTGTAGGAACCGGTACGGTTGCCCCTGAACACAATTTCATTGGCACCGGCCTTCAGGTTAATGGTGCGGGAATCTATTTTCCAGTCGCTTTCGGAAGCGGAGGCACGGAAGATGGG
>DOBD01000268.1:3728-3870 GCA_003506275.1 Bacteroidales bacterium
AGACCGTGACGGTGTCCCTGACACTGGCCCCGGCATTGGTGCCAATCTTCAGGTAACCTTGACCGGTGTAGTTGCGGATGTTGCTGTATTGACCACCTGTGGTGATGCCGGAAATGTATTTGTAGTCAAAGCACTCGGCTTC
>DOBD01000077.1 GCA_003506275.1 Bacteroidales bacterium
CCTAGGGGAGCGGGATCGAAGAAAGAACAAGTGGTATAGAAACGTTCTAAAGAGAGCTAAGGGATGGCAACCCTTGGCAGGGGCGCCATCCCAAGTGCGTTATTCCAGGTTCTTACGGACGGTACGGAGGAAGGCCTGCATTTTTTCGGCGTCCTTGGCTTTCACGATGTCCAGCAAGGAGCCCAGTTTCTCACGGATTTTTTCCAACTGCTCGGGCGCGAACGGATTGAACAAGATTTCCTGCAAGAGGTAGTCATCTTCCGACATCAACCCCTGAGCGATCGCCATGTGACGTTTGAACGTGGTGCCGGGGGCTTCCTGGTGCCGCATCACCGAGCCAAAGACCAGGGTGGAAGCAAAAGGGATGGACAAGGAATAGGCCGTGGTCTGGTCGTGCTTTTCAAACGTGTATTCGAAAATCTTCAGACGCAGGGAACTGTATACATCCTTGAAAAACGCCTTGCCCAAAAAATCCGACTCTTTGATGATGATGGCACTCTGGGTGCTCAGATCACTCAGCGAAGCAAAGGTGGGCCCGAACATGGGGTGGGTGGATACGTACCTGAAGCCGCAGTATTCGTAAAAATCCTTCAAGCCAGTTTTGACCGACGCGATGTCAGAAAGAATGCAGTTTTTTGGCAAGTAGGGTATCACGGTTTGAAAAGCCTCAATGGTGTACTTGATAGTGACCGCATTGATCATCAACTCGGGTTCAAACGCCTTCACCTCTTCCAGGTCAGTGGTACGGATGGCGTTGTAAACAAACCGCAACTGCTTGGGATCGGTATCAAAGAGACAAACCTCATGATGAAAACTCAGTGTGTCGGCGAAAAAGCGCCCCATTTTTCCGGCGCCCATGATCAGAATCTTCATGTTGGTGACTTTGATGGGTTATTGATTCATGACCTTCATTTGCTGACGGACGGATTCTTCGTGGATGGATTCCAGAATTTTCTTCATACAGTTGCCATCAATCCCGAACTTAACGGCCTGATCGATGCGGCCTTCCAGAATTTCACTGTATCGTTGGGTTTGAAGAATCTGCATGTTATGCTCCTTTTTATAGGTGCCAATTTCCCTGGAAACCCGCATGCGTTTGGCCAGCACCTCCAACAATTGGTCATCAATTTCATCGATTTGCTTGCGCAGCTCAGTGAGGCTTTCCGTGGTTTGTTTGCCTTCACGAATCACCAGCAAGCTGAGGATGTAGTCCAGGATATCTGGTGTAACTTGTTGATCCTTATCGCTCCAAGCTCCGTCTGGATTGCAGTGGGACTCGATCATAAGTCCGTCGAAATTGAGATCCATGGCTTGTTGCGAGATGGAGGAAATCAACTCCCGTTTACCACCGATATGACTGGGGTCGCAGAACATGGGCAGGTCTGGATAACGACGTCTGAGTTCGATGGGGATGTGCCACTGAGGCAGGTTGCGGTAGATTTTTTTATCGGCCGAGCTGAAACCCCTGTGAATGACGCCCAGTTTGCGGACGCCGGCCAGGTAGAGGCGTTCGATGCAACCAATCCACAGGTCGAGATCAGGGTTGACGGGGTTTTTGATGAGAACGGGGATATTAGTGCCTTTAAGGGCATCAGCGATGTCCTGTACGGCAAAGGGATTGACCGACGTGCGCGCACCAATCCAAAGCATGTCAACGCCGTACTTGAGGCATTCTTCGACGTGCTTGGGGGTGGCAACTTCCGTGGCGGTGTACATGCCGTATTCCTCTTTGACTCGCTGGAGCCAGGTCAGTCCCACTGTGCCTATACCTTCAAAAGCGCCCGGTCTGGTGCGGGGTTTCCAGATGCCGGCCCTGAATAACTTGATGTCTCTGTCGGCGAGTTGCTTGGCCGTGTTCAGTACCTGTTCTTCGGTTTCGGCGCTGCAGGGTCCGGCGATGACGATGGGCCTTTTGGCATCGACGCCCGGTAAAAGAATGGATTCAAAGTGCATGGTTTCCATATGGATAAATTGTTTGATGATGACGTGATGGTGGAATGACGTGTTTATTTCAGGGCACTGACCCTTTCCAGGGCTTTGGCCAGGTTCTCTTCGGTACAGCAAAGGGAAAGCCGAACGTAACGTTCACCCTGGCTGCCGAAAATAAACCCCGGGGTGATGAAGACGTTGGCTTCATACAGGACCTTGTCGGATAGGGCTGCACNNGCACCGTCCAGGCCATTCTCGGGAACGCGTCCCCATAAAAAGAGGCCTGACTGGGCAGGGTCCCAGGTACAACCCAAGGCTTTGAGGATGGATTCAGCGAGGAGGCGACGGCGTTTGTAGACGGCGTTCATGCCGGCGTACCAGGTCTGGTCTGCCTTGAGGGCTTCAACGGCGGCCAACTGCATGGGGCGGAACTGACCGGAATCCACGTTGCTTTTTACTTGCATGATCCATTGCAAAAAGGTGGGATTGGTGGCCAGCATGCCGATGCGCCATCCGGGCATGTTGTGCGACTTACTCATGGAGTTGAGTTCGATACAGCCCTCCAGGGCACCGGGTACTTTGAGTAGGCTCAGGTAATCCTCGTTGAGAATGAAACTGTAGGGATTGTCGTTGCAAATGACGATGCCGTGACGACGACCAAAGTCAACCAATTTTTCGAACAAGGCCATGGTCGCCTTGGCTCCGGTGGGCATGTTGGGGTAATTGACCCACATGAGTTTAACCCGACTGAGGTCCATGGCTTCCAGGGCCTCAAAGTCCGGCTCCCAGCCGTTCTCGGGCAGCAGTTTGTAGGTGAATGCCTCTGCTTGGACCAACTGGGTGACTGAGGCGTAGGTAGGATAGCCGGGGTTGGGAACCAACACCCCATCGCCTGGGTTCAAAAAGGCCATGGAAATATGCAGGATGCCTTCCTTGGAACCAATCAGGGGTTGTATTTCCGTGTCAGGGTTGAGCGTGACACCGTACCAGGTCTCGTACCAGGTTGCAAAGGCCTTGCGTAGTTCGGGTAAGCCGTTGTAGGGCTGGTAGCCGTGGGTATTGGGTAAGGCGGCTTGATCAGACAAGACCTTGATGGCCTCGGGTGAGGGGGGTAGGTCGGGGCTGCCAATACCCAGACTGATGATGTTTTTGCCGGCTGCATTGAGGGCGGCGACTTCTTTAAGTTTCTTGGAAAAGTAGTATTCGCTAACGTTGTTGAGGCGTTCGGCGGGGCGTATGGGTTTCATACCTGCATGCTTGATAGGTTAATGATAAAGGGATTTAAACCTGTTGCTGACCGATCTGGTATTCTCCCAGAATGCGCAGGTTGCGTGTCAGTGGGCGGATGGCATCCAGGCTTTGCTTGTAACGCATGTAATCATCGTACGTCAGGTCAATGAAGAAGAGGTATTCCCATTCATGACCGATGATGGGCATGGATTGAATCTTGGTCAGGTTGTCGTGGTAGAACGACAGTACCGACAACACCTGCGACAGGGATCCTTCCTCATGCTTGGTCGTGAAAACGATGGACGACTTGTGACTTTCGGATGGTTGTACATACTGGTCGGCAGCCCAGCGGTCGGCAACGATCAAAAAGCGTGTAAAATTGCGCTTGTTGGTTTCGATGCCGGCTTCGAGTATGGTGAGTCCGTAGATTTCAGCGGCGCGCTGGCTACAGATGGCGGCTCGGCCGGTTAGCTGTTTTTCCTGGATGTGTTTGGCACTGAGTGCCGTATCTTCACTCTCCACGACTTTCCAATCCGGGAATTGCTTGAGGTAATCCTCGCACTGCATCAAGGCGATAGGGTGAGAGTGCACCTCCGTGATGTCGGCCAACGTTTGACCTGGCAGGACGGCCAACACGTGGCTGATGCGCAATTTGAACTCACCAATGATGGTGGTGTCACTTTCCCGTAACAAGTTGTGGTTGGGTAGGAGGTTGCCGGCAATGGTGTTCTCGATGGCCATGATACCCAGAATGCTGTTGTCCTTGCGGATGCTGGCGAAAATGTCTTTGAATGTGTGACAGGGTACGATGTCAATTTCTTCCGTTCCGAAAAATTCCCTGGCGGCAATGTCGTGAAAAGCACCGGCAACGCCTTGAATGGCTACTCGCTTCATACGATGGTTTTTTAAATAAAAAGTCCCGCTGGTTTCAGCGGGACTCTATGATTCTATTCTATTCGATTATACACACAACATCCCGCTTCTACTGATTAAAGTAAAAGTAAAAATAACCGTATGCAAAACCAAAT
>DOBD01000028.1 GCA_003506275.1 Bacteroidales bacterium
GCTGGCGGTGCGCTCCCGCAGTGGAAACAAGCAGCTGCCACCTCGTAAGAAAGAGCCAACAATCTGGGATAAACACTATTCCAACGCTTCCAAACACCGAATAACGACCTTTTATAGTTTATTAACTATCGTCTATAGTTGATAAACTATATTTTTTAGTTCATTTACATAACCAACATAGCCGAGTCAACCATGCAACAGAAAGCACTGACACAGAAGGAAGAAGAAATCATGGGCTTTTTTTGGGAGAAAGGTCCCCTGTTTGTCAAACAGCTCCTTGACTATTATGACGAGCCCAAACCCCATTTCAATACCCTTTCAACCATCGTCAGGGGATTAGAAGAAAAGGGTTTCCTTTCACACACCGTTTACGGCAACACCTATCAATACCATGCCATCATCACGGAGGAGGCCTACAGCAAAGCCACCCTCAGGCAAGTGGTCAAAAAGTACTTTGACAATTCCTATCTAGGCGTTGTCTCATCACTGGTGAAAGAAGAGACCATCTCACTCGACGACCTCAAAAAACTGATAGCCGACGTAGAAAAGGCTCACAAACAAACCAGATAACCATGGGTCTCTTTATACTCCATATGGCTAAAACAGCCCTCTGCCTGGCACTGTTCTACCTTTTCTACAAACTACTGTTGAGCAGGGACACCTTTCATCGCTTCAACCGCATCGCCTTGCTCAGCCTGTTGCTGATAGCCGTGACCCTCCCCTTCATTCACCTCAGTTTACCCCAAATCCCGGAGAATGGACTATCCATAGACGTAGGCCAAACAGCCCCAATTCAGGAGTCAATGGTGATCACCACAGAATTTACGGAATCAAGCCCCAAAAAAGAACCATTTCCCTGGGTCATCACCCTTTTATCCATCTACCTGACAGGCTTTGCCTTGTTTCTGGGGAGGTTCATTTGGATGCAGTACCGCCTCTATCGGTTGATGCACCGTTGCCACACCATCACAACAAAGAACGACCACACCCTTTACGTACACCGGGAAACTCAGGCACCCTTTAGTTGGATGTCGCTCATTTTCATCTCAGAAAAAGACCTGTCGGAAAACGGCCCGGAAATCATCGCACACGAACTGGCGCACATCAAACAAAAACACTCCTGGGATCTGTTATTGGTAGAAACCTGCCTCATTTTCCAATGGTTCAACCCGGCAGCCTGGCTCATCAAGCAGGAACTCCAAAGCATCCACGAATTCGAAGCTGACGACGTGGTGCTCAAACAAGGCATCGATGCAAAAAAATACCAACTATTGCTAATTAAAAAGGCTGTTGGCACAAGGCTCTACTCTATGGCCAACAGCCTTAATCACAGTTCACTTAAAAAACGTATAACTATGATGATCAAAGAAAAATCCCATCCATGGGCACGTCTGAAGTACGTGTGTTTCGCTCCTGTCGCATTCATTACCGTCATGGCTTTCGCCCATCCCGACGTCAACCAATTGGAGCAACGTTCTACCGAACAGTTCAAGGCTGTTTTAAACCAGGACACACCAACTTCAATAGACCTGCCGATTACGAACAAAGGTACAAACAACCAGCCGAAATCCACAACACCGGCAGCGAAAAACAACCTGGCAGATGCCAAACCGCTGAAAGATGCCAAACCATTAAATGACGCCCAACCACTTAAAGACGCCCAGCTGCTGGCAGACAATCAGCAAAAAGCCTCAGCCGCTGCCACCATCAAGGGCAAGGTCATTGCCAAAGCGACCGGCAAAGCCCTACCGTCTGTCAGTATAGCGGTTGTCAACGCTCAAAGTCGAGTCATTGATGCCACCAGGAGCGGTGATGACGGCACCTTTACCCTGCAGGTGAAGAACCCTGACGACAAGCTGCAGTTTTCCTGCGTTGGTTACAAAATCGTGACGATACCACGCTCTAACTACAGCAGCGTGACGGCCCCACACTTCCAACTAAACGGTGACCCCAACAAGCCTATGACAGTGGCCCTTGATGAGGCCATGATGGAACTGGCGGAAACCGTTGTAGTCGGCTACGTTCCTAACAATCAAGCAAAAAACAGCAAGGAGACTACCAACGATGAATACCTCCTTGTTGAAAAACTAGCCACCTTCCCAGGTGGAGAAGAAGCGTTAATGAACTATTTAAGCCAGAACCTTCGTTATCCGACAGGAGCCCTGGAAAAGGGCATTGAAGGTGGCGTGGTCTGTTCCTGCGTAATCAGTGCCTCAGGCAAAGTCACGGAGGCCATTGTAAGCCGATCTGTCGATCCTGACCTGGACGCAGAAGCCGTACGTGTCATTCTAAACATGCCCAACTGGGACCCCGCCCTTCAAAACGGCAAACCCATGCCCGTTAAGGTCAGCATCCCCATCACATTCAAACGTCAGAAGTCCTAATCTACAAGCATCTCGGTCAACTTCCCCAACCTCATGTTGTTCAAAAACAGCATCCCTTCAAGCCCTGAAAACGACAAACTTTCAGGGCTTGTTTACATCAATTCCTAAAAAACTGTATCTTTGTACCGAAAGTTCTCCTAACATCGCTCTTTAATTGAAGGAGTTTTTTACAAGTTGGTAGATACGAAGCCAACGTGAAAAAACGAGGAAGGAGATTTTTTTTAGAAGTAGGTAGCTACGAAGCCGCAAGGCAGCATTGGATGGGAGCATACAAATGTATGTGACCTGACAATGCAACGCAGCAATGAAGTAGATGCCTGCTTATAAAAAAAATATACATGGGGATGATTGGTTTTGACAGCGGTCAGGACAGGTCCGTAAGCATGCAGTGCCTTGATTCTACGCACTTAAATCTCAGAATTAAAACCATATCTGGCGAAAACAACTACGCTCTCGCTGCTTGATCGAAGTACAGTAGATCTATGCTTAATCCCTGTCATAGTGGCGGGGACGGGACATCACCCCCAGCTCACGTCCTGAAGCTTAAGGGAATCGGTGGTGCAGCAATATCGGGAATAGGATAAGATACGTCCGGGGTCTTGTCCGAAACTTTACGGAATAAGGCTTGAATAGGTGGCTTCGGTCCGGTTCTAGCACGAAAATCTAAGCGAAGATAAGCATGTAGAAAGCGTATTGGTTCACCGTTTGGACGAGGGTTCGACTCCCTCCATCTCCACCCACGAAAAGCGCCTCCTCGACCACGAAGGAGGCGTTTCTCATGACTAACAGAGCATAAACCATGTAACAATGCCGTCGATCATTACACCACTCACACGATTCGTGCTGATTTTTTGTATAGTACTGGCAACTGCTTGCCAAGACGACACGTTGTCTCGTAGCGGCTTCGACACCCTTATTGAACCAACTTCACATGGAAGTGTCACACTGGATGTAAACAAGGAAGAGAAGACCCTTTTATTGACAGGCATCATTACCGTTTCTACCGGCAACGTTGCCCTTCATGTAACATCACCGCAAGGAGATACGGCCTATACTGACACCATCGGGGCTGTGCGTACTGCTCACATTGACCAAACCTTCGATGCCATTGAGGGAGCCTGGAGTCTTTCATACCAAAGCCTTCAAGGGACTGGCGCCCTCAACGTACACCTGCAATCAGAACATTGATCAACTGGTTCTTTCCCACTAAACAAGAAGCAGTATGGTTATTAGCGACCCACGGATTGCCCCTTGGGAGCCTTGATCAATTTGACCAACAACACCCCGATGACCAACATCACACCGGCCACGATGTAGGAGCCATTATAGGTGCCTGTCATATCGGCGACTCGACCACCGATAATGGGTCCGATTACGCCGGCAACACCCCAACCGGTAAAAATGATGCCATAGTTGACACCAAGGTTTTTGATACCAAAGAAATCGGCCGTAATGGCTGGGAACAACGAAAAGATGGAACCATAGGCCAGGCCGGCGATGGCAGTACCCGCAATCAGCAAGGGAATGCTGTTGAAGAGGGCGAAGACGAACATATTGACTGCCTGCAGGCCAAACGCAATCAACATGGCGTTGGTACGACCCACCTTATCTGACAGAAACCCACCGGAAATACGGCCAGTTGCGTTAAAAACAGCCAGGATGACCACCAGAATAAACCCAGCCTGCCAATGCGCCTGTACCATAGCAATGCTGGCGATGTGGCCAATAAGCATTAGACCGGCTGTTGCGCTCATCAGATAGGTTAGCCACAACAGGATGAACGGTCTGGTCTTGATCATGTCCTGCCACCTGAAATCAGCCGCATGACTGGAGGCCGGTTTGTTAGGGCTCACAGCGGGCACATACCCAACAGGAGGATTTCTCAGAATAAGGGAAAAGACCGTCATGGCAACGATCGACAGAATTCCCAAAAACAAGAAGGCTTGTTGAATGCTGGAAACAGCCAGCAATTGATTGGTCAACGGTGCGATGTACACAGCTGACAAACCAATGCCAGAAACCACAATGCCCGAAATCAAACCCTTCTTCCGAGGATCAAACCACTTAATGGCACAGGGAGTAGCAGCGGCGTAACCGAAACCCATCCCCAAACCACTGATAACCCCGAAAGTCAGTACCATAATGGTCGGATTTTTGGCATACGCCGAACCAATTAAACCAGCACCAAACAACAAGCCCCCAATCAATGCGATGATCCGGGGACCATATTTATCTTGCAGTCTACCACCGAAAATCGTCACAAACGCCAACACCGCAATACAAACAGTATACGGCAGGGAAGCCTCTGTATTAGACCAACCCCATTCAGCCACCAAGGCTTTTTTTAAGATACTCCAGGAATAAAGAATGCCCAAAATCAGATTGATACCCAAGGCGGCGAACGTGACGATCCAACCGGCATTGTTGTGCTGTTTGTTCATGAGATGTGGTTTAAGGTGGTTATTGAGCTTAAAAAATCGGCGTGAAGATACACATTTTCATTAAATCACTGGATATCAAGGCATGCTTTTGCCATTCAGCGTCACGTTGCTCACCGTCAGGTTTTCAACAAAATCCAACGTAATGGCTTCCTCTTTGGGGAGTTTGATAGCCAAATCCTTGAGTGTCAGATCTGAAATGGTATATTTATCGGAGGCTTTCACGTTCAGGAAACGGTTGCAACTGAGCGAACAATTGCGCAGCGTCACCTGACCGATTGATGAATAGGGCTGAGGCTGTCCGGCCAAATCAAAAAACTGTGTCCAAGGACGAATCTCCAGAAACTCACGGGAAGTACCCTCCATGTCTTCCACCAACACATAACGATGCTTTTGTGGCGTATCAGGGCGCATCTTGAACAACAAGACGGAGTTGGCATCCAGGGTTTTGCAACGACGCATCATCACGTTGTAGGTGAACACTGATTCACTGCCCATGGTCAAGGCAGGGCATCGATCGAAGGTATTGTCTTCCACGATGATGTTGCGGTTTTCGCCGTTGTTGGGATCCTTGTCCGCCAAAGGACCTTTACCCCCTTTGAGGCAAACGCCATCGTCGTTCACGGCAATGTAGCAGCCCTTAACCAGCACGTTCTGACACACATCCAGGTCAATACCATCGGAACTGGGCGCCCGGGTTTCAAAACCATTGCCCGTTCCGGCCTTAATGGTAAGATCCATGATCTTCAAATGGTCTGTTTTATAAAAATGCGTGGTCCAGAAAGGTGAATTAATCAGGCTGACACCAGATATCTGCACATTCTTGCAGTGCGAGACATAGAGTAACCGGGGACGCTGTTCGTCCTTGTTGGTACATTTGGGATTCCAACCACGACGCAACCAGAACGCTTTCCAATAGCGCAAGCCATTGCCGTCAATGGCCCCCTTGCCCGTGAGTGTGAATCCATCCAGGCCATCGGCATTGATCAGGGCAGCAAAGTACTTGACGGTTTGACCCTCGATGCGGGTGGTCAACAGCGCAAAGTCCGAAATGTCATCACTACCCTTCAACGTAGCGCCCGACTCCAAATACAGGTTAACACCTTGCTTGAAAAACAGGGAGCCGGTCAAGAAGGTTCCCTGAGGTACGATGACCACGCCACCACCTTGTTCATAAGCCTTATCAATGACGGCTTGTATGGCCGATGTTTGCACCTTGGAGTCACCGGCCAACACACCATGATCCGTCAGACGGTATGATTTGCCCAGCTTTTCCAATGGGGTGTGTGTTGCTTCATGGAACCAAGCTGGCACCGGTGTGCCATCAGGAAACACCTCATTGGCTGCCAGCAGCGGAGAAAAAGAGCACAGGAAAAGACCTGTCAGCATGTGTAAACGTTTCATTGTCTTCGGTTTTTATCTAGTAATGGCTTCATAAAATTCAGCTTCCACGATACGCAATTGCCCCTTTTGGTTGGTAGCGTTGGGATCCTTGAACAAATCCAATTCTCCAGCCTGGGCTGCTTCCACCTCTACAATACCACCAAAGGCATCATTATCCGTGCTTTGTCCAATCAATTTGATGGTGACAAAGCGACCCTTGGTGGGTGTAACCGGTAGTGCCACATAACCCAGAGATTTGTCGGTTTCACCTTCAAAAACCTTGACATCATCGACATAAATCTGGAGGGGATACGAACGCATGCGCCAACCAGTCAATTTCAATTCTACCTCATTGATAACAGCATCGCGCTCCAATTCGTAAGTAATCCAGCCCGTAACCAAACGTCCATCGTTGCTCCATTCAGACAATTCGTTGTCGTCAAAACTGTTGCGAACGTTTTTTTCATTGCTGCCGGCGGTCGCATTCACAATGGCTACCGAGGTGCGTTTAAGGGTAAACGAAGGCGTATTGGGGGTGGCGCCCCTGTCCAGGTTGACGGGTAAATGTTCGGCAGGAATATAGGTAGACAAACCATTCTTCGAGGCAATAGGCAGGGCGTTGAATTCGAGACTGGCCTTGGTCGGTACCGTCTGATTGGCCAAACGGGCCGTTGCTGTCAGGCGGACATTGCCAGCTTTCCGGATGGAACGAATCAACACACGGTTGACACCCGATTCAACCGGTAAGGATTTTTCCAGGATATAGTTGCCTTCCTTACCACCGTGGGCAATGCCTCCACGCCATTCGGCTGGACCCTGCAGGTCAAAGGTTATCATGGAGTTGTCCAGGGGGCAACGGCGGCCTTGCTTGTCAACGACTTCAATTTCAACCAACGCCATATCGGAACCATCGGCTTTGAAACCATCAGGTGCTGTCATCAATTTCAAGGTCAGACGATCGGGGGTGCCCGCCGTCTCTTTTTGATGGCGGCTGAGCTCTTTGCCTTGCTCATCATAGCTTATAGCCATGAGTGTACCGGCTTTCCAGGTCACCTTGGGGAAGGTAAAGAGGAAACCAACGCTACGCTCACCAAAACCCAGGGACTTACCGTTAAGGAATAGTTCCACACGGTCACCAGTCGATACAACCATCACTTCCTTGGCGAAGGGTTCACCAGCTTGCTGAACACCACCCCTGGCATTTTCGTAGTTCCAATGACCACAAATATACGTTCCGTGTTTTTCGATGTCCACCCAACCGTTCCACATCACCTGATGGGCGTAGAAGGCTTCCTTGGGTACCCTCAGGGCATCAACCACCCCACTGCGGCGGTAGTTTTGTTCACCCCGCCAGTGCGAATTCACTTCATGGAATTGAATGTTCAATCCCCCGCTGCTTACACGGGTTCCTGTGCCAGGACGTACCCGGTAATAATCCCACCAGCGGGTCACCAATTCCTTGAAGAAGGAATCCTGGTTACGGTTGTACGGACGGGCATCCACATTGGTCTGGACGGTATTCGTAACAGTCGAACGGTAGTATTTTGAGCCTTCTCCGTCCTTGTGATAGGGATAGGACGCATCGTCCCAATACCACCTAAGGCCCTCGTCGCGGCAGTATTCGGTGGCAAAGAGCGGGTGTTTGGCACTCTTATTGATATACAGCATTTCTCCGCCCCACTCGGCAATCTGACTGTCGAGCATCTCTCGGGATCCGATGGCACGACCACCGTAGGGATCATATTGGTCACGCACCGCCTTGAGATCGGCCATGTGTTCTTCGCTGATCTTTTCATTGCCCCCTTCCCAAAAAACAACAGAAGGGTTGTTACGGTTATAAATGATGGCATCACGCATCAGCATCACCCGGTGTTCCCAACGACGGCCAACCACATCGCCTTCGGCATCACCAGCAGGCACCAACTGCATCAACCCCACACGGTCACAACTCTCAATGTCTTGTTTCCAGGGGGTCACGTGCATCCAGCGAACGGTGTTGCCGTTGCTTTCCACCATCAGTTTGTTGGAATAATCACTCAGCCAGGCCGGCACGGATTGACCCACGGAAGGCCATTCGTTGGTGCTGCGCTCAGCGTATCCTTTGATTTGAAGGACCCTGTCGTTCAACCAGAAAAGGCCATTGGCAAATCGGGTTTTGCGGAAACCTGTGCGGGTTTTCACCACGTCGATGATGGCTGCCTGCTTGCCTTCGGCTTTGGTGGAAACCACCGTGGAGACAGTATACAAATAGCCATACCCCCATGACCAAAAGTGAAGGTCGTTCACACGGGCATTGGCCTTGAGGATGTTGGTTTCACCGGCAGCCAACCGTGTGGGCTTGCCGGAAAAGGTCTTGATCACCTTCCCGTCAAGGTCTTCAATTACGACATCCAGCGTTACTTCTTTGGCCTCGGCCAATTCGTTCCTCACTTCAGTTTCTGCAAACACCACCGCACTACGCTTGGAGACATTGATTTCACGGGCATAAATATAGGTACCAGTGGTTTGCAGGTTGCTGTACAAGGGCAGCGTTTGATAGAGGCGCGGTGTCACATGAAGGTAAACATTGCGGGGGATGCCTCCGAAGTTGGCGTAGAAATTGCTGTTGTTCCATTGGTAGTTCGAACCGGTGGCCCTTTCCTTATAGCGCCAGGAATTGTCAATGCGGGCAGCGATGACATTGTCTCCTGCATAATTGATCAGGTCGGTCACGTCAAAGCCGAACGCCATAACCCCGTTTTCGTGGAGGCCAACAGGCTTGCCATTTACCCAAAACTCGCCACCAAAGCGAATGCCTTCAAATTCCAGAAACACCTTTTGGCCTTTAGCGGTTTTCGGCAAGCGGAAGTTCTTACGGTACCAGACAATGGTATCCGTGTGTTCAATAATACTGACACGAAAAGCTTCATCTTCGTTGAAGGCCGCCGGTAAGGTGACGGCTTTCCATGTTTGATCGTTGAAACGCATAGCCTGGGCGTTTTCCACCTCACCGATGTGCAAGCGCCAATCGGAATTAAAAGTGTATTTCACACGCGTGTTCTGGGCTGATAGTCCCATCCATGCGATGAGACAAAGGCAAAGCATCAGGCCTGTCTTTTTTACATTCATCGAAGTTGTATTATTGATTAGTAATTGATTATTAGTTTATTACACCCTGACTTCCAGTAAAGGGTCAGGAATGGTTTTGTTAGTTGCCATCGGGTTTTTCCACTTCGTACATAGGGGCCGGATCCCATACAAACACGTCAAAGGCATCGGGATACAAGGGGCTGTAGCCTCTGTATGCGGGCAAGAGGTGGTCGGCCAGTGGTAAGCGGCAGTCTATGATACCACGAGCAACGCATTTAGCCACTTGATAGGCCCCGTAGGGATTGAAATGGGTATTGTCAGCCAATTCCTTCGGTTGATGGGGAAATGTATTGGCCGGATAGTGCACCAAGGCTTTTTTAGATCCTTCTACTCCCAATGTTTCATACAGGGTAGTACTCATTTTGGTCAGGTCGATCATAGGTACATTTTCTTTGGCCGCCAACCAGCGCACAGCATCGTCAAATTCACCGTGTGTATCGTTGATGGTCCCGCTTTCATTGAATTGACGACGGGCTGTCGGGGTAATTAAAACGGGATAGGCCCCTTTGGCCCTTGCTTCATCCACAAAAATCTTCAAGTTGGTCAGGTAGTGAAAGTAAGCCCCTTTGCCCGGTCCTTTTTCTTTTTCATCGTTGTGACCAAATTCTATCAGAACATAGTCACCCGGTTTTACCTTGGATACCAGTTGTTTCAAACGTCCACGGCTCATAAACGAGGCTCCCGTTTCGCCACTTTCCGCATAATTGGCTACGGCCACACTGGCAGTAAAAAAACCGGGTATCATTTGCCCCCAGCTAGCCCAGGGTTCGTTGCTTTGGTCAACTACCGTGCTGTTGCCACAGAGGTAGACCGTCGTGACAGCTTCAGGAGCGGGTTCGATGCGTATTTCCTGACACATGGGGGCTTCGCCGTTGAATTCCAGGGTAAGGCGGTCATCCCAGGTCATGTAGGCCTTTTCCCTGTCTTTCAGTTTCACAACTTCTGTGTCAGATATACGTGGCGTACGCTTGTTGACCACAAACGAGCGTTCCACCACTTGTCCTTTTTGGGTAACCTGCCTGTTGATAAACAAACGGCGGTTTTCAGCCCTCACCGTTGTCACACCAGCTTTTTTCTTATCTCCCAACTTGACAGTGACCAGGTAATTGCCATCCGGCACTTGAATGGAATAGAAAAAAGGCGCCTGACTCCCTTTTTGAGGAGTGGCTACAAAATCGTATCCGTGACCAGTGTTGGCCGAATAGCGAGTGGTGCCATCCAAGGAATAAACGTTGGTTTGGCCTTGCACTGTCACACAAACAGCGGCTAAGAGTACAAATGTAAAAAAGTAGTGTTTCATCGTTATAATTTTTCACGTGTGAGGACAACATCGATCGGACCGCCATAGGGGTCGAAAGTAAATAGCGCTTTATCTGGCAAGATACGCACTTTCAGTCGTTTGCCACCTTGACGAACGGCTATCTTCTTTAGATTGGCTTGCTC
>DOBD01000032.1 GCA_003506275.1 Bacteroidales bacterium
ATGGATCCTTTTTCAGATCCGGGAAAGACACGACCCGGTGTCCCTACCCTGCGGTGTAGATTCGTTGCCCCCCCAAGGGGTGGTGGTCGTTCGCATGTATAAGGTATACAACATGGTCATATCACTCAAGCGTAGAAGTATCCGGCAAATATACGGTTTTTTGTTGAAAATGCCCGCTTTACGGCATTTTTTATCAAATTGACGGCAAACAGCAACATTATGACGCTTTCGGGTTCAATAATTGATCATACCACGACCATTGTTACTACTGACGCCTTGAGCACTTCTGTTATAAAATTTCACAGGAAACAAGTAGGGTACGGATACAGGCATGCCATCTACGGTGGCGGGTTCCCAGGGCGGCATGTTGGTCACCAGCTCCAAGGCGGCCCTATCCAAATCGGGGTGTACTTCCTGAATTACCTTGAAATTAGACAGTTTACCCTGTTCATCCACATGGAAAAACACAATAACCGTACCCTCCATAGGTTGAAATGAGGCCGAGGCTGGGTACTTCAGGTTCTTTCGGATATACGCATTCAAGGCTTTTTTTCCACCTACAAAACCAGGTTCCTTATCAACCGGCATCGCCTCGGCCA
Source organism: Bacteroidales bacterium (assembly GCA_003506275.1). GTDB lineage: Bacteria > Bacteroidota > Bacteroidia > Bacteroidales > UBA1402 > UBA8389. The sequence goes on from DOBD01000032.1 coordinate 600, forward strand.
AGTCTTCTCCGTTTGGTCCCTTAAACTCCAGAACAGCTGCCAATTGCGCCCTACCTTTCTCATCAAGCACACGCCAGCTTGTCGCCAAATTACCTTGATAAGTCATTTCCTTGTGTACACGGCCGCTCTTATAATACCAAACGAACTGCCCATCCCTGATTTCAGGCACCAACGTCAGGTAGGAGCCCGTACGATAGATCTTGCCGGATTGGTAAAAGTCCTTCACAATAAGGTGCGCAGTCACAGAATCATAGTCAATCACCCTGAAATAGGAGGCGTTTTCTTTCGAGGGAAGAGGTTGCCAGTTTTTGTCAAACCAATGGACTTCCTGGGCTGAGAGAGACAGGTTGATGGCTACGAATACGAGCAGATATACGACCAAGGGTTTCATGTCTTCCGAATTAAAACATCAAGCCTGAAAACAATGACTCAGGCTATCATTAATACCATATGACTCTTTTCACAAATATATTGACTTTACGTCTGATTCTTTGTATCAACCCTTCAAATCAGCCCTTTTTTCTTAAAAAACAAGAAAATAATTGTCAGACATGGCAAATCAGGGGTTTTTCCCTACTTTTAGTGCCATGATCGATTGACAATGAGAGCCTTCTTTATTATTGTCTGTTGTTTGTCTATTCAAACGGTCGTCGCCGGCAACCGTCAGTCCCAGATCACCTCGTTACCCTTTGAGATGGTCGGCACCTATGTGGTGGTCACCGTACACATCAATACCTCTACCCCGTTGAGGTTTATCCTTGATTCAGGCTTAAGCAACACCATGATTACGGAAGTGGGACCTGCAGACAGTTTGTCGTTGCATTTTTCAGACAAGGTGCGCATCAAAGGGTTAGGGGCAGGCCGCACGGTGGAAGCCCTCGTAAGTCATGGTAACACCTTGGAAGTAGGCCGGATGCGGTTTGTCAACCAAACCATCCATTTGTTGACCGAAGACCTGTTCAACTTATCGGAATTGACGGGGTATTCCATCAATGGATTATTAGGGTCTGACTTTTTTCAGGACCATGTCGTACAGATCGATTACAACAAACGACGCATTACGTTTTATGAAAGTAGTTCCTTTGAAGTGCCGAGAGGGTATGTCGCCGTACCACTGACCATCCGTCAACAAAAAATGTACACCGAGGTGCTCGTCAAGCAGGAACAAGGCAAACCCCGTAAAGCAACGGTGTTATTGGATACAGGAGCTGAACTGACAGCCTGGCTGCACTTGTATGGGGAAAACGAACTGACACTGCCCGGCAAGACGATATACGGCTACATTGGCGAGGGCATAAACGGCCCCATCACCGGGCACTTCGGGCGAATACCAGGCCTCTACGTCGGAGGTTGGAAACTCGACAGACCGGTGGTTTCGTTTCCTGATTCAGCCACCATTGTCGACATGCTGAGAGATGAAGCCAGGGAAGGCACCTTGGGCAGTCAAGCGCTTAGCCGCTTTCACTTGATCTTTGATGAGCCCAATGCACTGCTTTACCTCAAGCCCAACCACCGACACCGCAGGCCTTTCAACTATAATGTGGCAGGCATGGACATGATCAAACAATCGGAGGCGCCTTTCCTACCCTTGATCTACCATGTTCGAGAGGGATCGCCCGCCCACAAAGCCGGCATTCAAAGCGGTGATTTAGTAGTGACGGCCAACAACATGAACGGCTTCAGCACGGACATCAACCTTTTAAGAGGGTTGATGGATAAACCGACTCATACACCTCTCCGCCTGACGCTACTCAGAAATGGCTTAACCATCGAGGCGACGGTGTTGATGAAAGATGAACTGGGGGATTAAAAACCAATCAGATAGCCAACGGAAACATGCAGAACAACAGGCGCCTTGTAACTGCCAATCAACACGTTAGGTTCGACAAAAATAGCCTCTGACTGATTGACCTTTTTTATCAAAGCCAAACCCGTTTTCAGCGTGAAGTCCTTGTAGCCCTCGGTTTTGGGCTGACTATCCCTGGTCAGGTGGGCTTGGCCCCATTCACCAAAAGCTTCCACCCTTGGCCGTAAGAGCATTTGGTCGGAAAGCCAGTAATGCATGGCCAATTCGACACCCAATTTACCCACATTGAAACCGTCGTAACGGATGAAATGTTCCCTGGTAGCATCCTCCCAATACCGATAATCACGGTATCCGTAGGTGGCGCCTCCGGATACCGTGATTATCGGTATTG
>DOBD01000275.1 GCA_003506275.1 Bacteroidales bacterium
GTAGCCATGTCGCCCCACTTGCACAGCGGCGACAGTGTAGAGAAAAAAATGTACCGGGTACTGCTGGCCCTCCTGCCCGCCCTGGGTGTCTCACTCTTTGTGTTTGGTTGGGGCGCTTTGGTGGTCACCGTGGTGGCCGTTGGCGCCTGTGTCCTCTTTGAGTACCTCATTCAGCGCTTTATCCTTAACGTTCCAACCACGGTAACCGATNNCCTTGACCGGGCTGTTGCTGGCGTTCAACGTACCCGCCAACTTACCCATCTGGATGATTTTGATTGGCGCCCTGGTGGCCATTGGCCTGGCAAAACAGACATTTGGTGGCCTGGGCAACAATCCCTTCAACCCTGCCATCGTTGCCAGGGTCTTTTTACTTGTTTCTTTTCCGGCCCAAATGACATCCTGGCCTCAGCCCTTGCAACGGTCATACCTCGATGCGCTCACCGGTGCGACGCCCTTGGAGGTGCTCAAATACCACGGTGAAGACCTACCCAACCTCAACGACCTGTTGATCGGCACCACAGGTGGCAGCCTCGGTGAAATTGGCTCCCTGGCTTTGCTCCTGGGCGGTGTCTACCTGCTGCTTCGCAAGGTCATCACCTGGCACATCCCGGTCAGCATCCTGGGAACCGTCTTCATGTTCACCTTTTTAGTGGGTTGGCTCAACCCTGTTGATTTCCACGCTACGTCTTCAGCCAATGCGTTCGTTGATGGGCTGATCTTTGCCTTGTTCCACCTGTTGAGCGGTGGTCTACTGCTGGGAGCGTTGTTCATGGCCACCGATTACGTCACATCCCCCATGACAACCAAAGGCCAACTCATTTTCGGAGTAGGTATTGGTGTGATTACGGTTGCCATTCGCCTGTTTGGTTCCTATCCTGAGGGTATTTCGTTCGCCATCCTTATTATGAACGCCCTCACTCCTCTCATCAACCATTACGTCAAACCAACCCGCTTCAGTCCAGGTCGCTCATGAAAAAAATCACCTCCACATTTCCGTCCATGTTCCTGGTGCTGGGTGGTGTCTCCATCCTGGCCGCAGCGGCTCTTGCTTCTGTTCAGAAAATGACGGAGGAGCCCATCCGCAAAGCCGCCCTTATTGTTCAGGAAAACGCCATCAAGGCGGTGGTGCCTACTTTCGACAACAGCCCTGTTGAGGAAGCATACTGGCTGTACACCGCCGATGGTGACAGCCTGGCCTGCTTCCATGCCACCAAAGACGGTCAACTCCAGGGCGTGGCCATCGAATCGTATTCGCGCAACGGGTACGGCGGCCTCATCAAGGTCATGGTCGGCCTGGAACCGGACGGCCGTCTGCACGGTTATTCCGTGCTGGCTCACACGGAAACACCCGGCTTGGGGTCGAAGATGGAAACCTGGTTCAAGACCAACAAACCGGGGCAATACCTGCCAGGACTGCACCCGGCCGAAACCAACTTACGTGTCCGCAAGGATGGGGGTGACGTGGACGCCATCACCGCCGCCACCATTACGTCCAGGGCTTTTCTGGAGGCCATTGACAGAGCGTTTCAAGCCTACATACAACGTGGCATAGAGGCTCCATCAACAACAGCCATAACGCCTCAAAAAGGAGTTGATAAACATCATGCCGCTATACACGAGGCTGAAACCGATAGCAACAAGACTGAGGCCGATGGTGTCAGCGGTGCCTCTCAATCCTATTGACCATGAAGCAAAAACCCATAGCCATTTTACTGAACGGCATCCAAAAGGAAAATCCCGTTTTTGTCCTCCTACTGGGCATGTGTCCCACCTTGGGTACAACAACCTCGGCGACCAACGGCCTGGGCATGGGGTTGGCCACCTTGTTTGTCCTAAGTCTCTCAAACACTGTCATCTCAGCTCTCCGCAACTTAATTCCCGACAAGGTACGCATCCCCACGTTCATCGTTATTATCGCCACCTTTGTCACGGTATTGGAAATGCTGATGAAAGCGTATGTGCCGGCCCTGTACGCCAGCCTTGGTTTGTTTATTCCGCTCATCGTCGTCAATTGCNNAGAAGCCTACGCATCTAAAAACACGGTGTTTGCCTCTACACTGGACGGCCTGGGCATGGGGTTGGGTTTCACCCTGGCCTTGACCTTGTTGGGCGCCGTCAGAGAACTGCTGGGAACAGGCAAGTTGTTTAACCTGACCCTGTTTCCTGAAAACTACGGCATCCTGATCTTCGTACTGGCTCCTGGCGCCTTTATAGCCCTGGGCTACCTGATTGCCTTGATCAACAGACTTAACCGTAAGCAAGCATGATCTACATCACCCTTTTTCTGGCCGCTGTTTTTGTCAACAACATCGTCCTCTCCCAGTTCCTGGGCATCTGCCCTTTTCTGGGTGTTTCCAAGAAAATTGATACGGCGCTGGGGATGTCTGGCGCTGTCGCCTTTGTGCTGACCTTGGCCACCATTGTCACCTGGTTGGTGCAAGATTTGCTACTGGCTCCCTACAACCTTGAGTTCCTACGTACAATAACGTTTATTCTGGTCATTGCCAGCTTGGTTCAACTGGTGGAGATCATCCTCAAGAAAATGGCTCCTGCCTTGTACCAGGCATTGGGCGTCTTCTTACCCTTGATTACCACCAACTGTGCCATTCTGGGTGTAGCCATCCTCGTCGTTCAAAAGGAGTTTAATCTACTCGAATCCACCGTTTTTGCCATCTCCACCGCTATCGGTTTCGGTTTTGCTCTCCTTATTTTTGCCGGTTTGCGCGAACAACTCAGCCTGACCCGCATACCCAAAGCGATGCAGGGTATTCCCATCGCCTTGATTGTGGCTGGTTTGTTATCGATGGCATTCATGGGATTCGCTGGTATAGCGTAAATTCCGTATTTTAGTACCCATTACGTTTATACGCATAATCAACCGTTAATCCCAATCTATATGTTACAACCAGGCGACAAAGCTCCTGCTTTTCAGGGCTTCAATCAACACAATCAACCCATCAGTTTGTCTGATTATGCCGGCAAACGGGTCATTCTCTACTTCTACCCCAAAGACAATACACCTGGCTGCACAGCTGAAGCCTGTAGCCTCAACGACAACCTGGCTCATTTCACATCCAAGGGCTTTATTGTCATCGGCGTCAGTCCTGACTCGGTCGATTCGCACCAGCGTTTCGCCACCAAGTTTAACCTGGGTTTCAATTTGATAGCCGATACCGACAAAGCCATCACACAGGCCTACGGTGCTTGGGGGGAGAAAAAGAACTATGGTAAAACGTACATGGGATTACTCCGTACGACCTTTGTCATTGACGCCCAAGGGATGATTGAGGCCGTCGTCACCAAGGTTGATACCAAGGGGCACGCGGAGCAACTCTGGAAGATACTGGGGGTGTAAGTTTAAGGGATGGCATCGCCCTTACGGGGATGCCATCTCCCTTGTTTATTTTTATTTTTTAATCCAAATAATGGAGCCCGGGGTACGGTCACCCTGGCGGCCTTGCTGGCCTTCCTGGGGAGCTTCGGCCCGATTCATGCGCAGGTAGTTGGGTATGGCCAGCAGGGGCGACCCATCAGCCCAGGTGCCTTTGATGGTCATGATACCACCGAAAAGGTCGGGACGCCATTCCAACGTGAAGGGATTCTTCCCGATAGCCAAGTTAAGGTCTTTGTTATCTGCCTTTTCCACGTTGTAGATCATCGGACCGTAACGGAAGGCCACACGACCTCGATTGTCCACCAGTCTGTCATCGGCCGTTACTTGCTGGATGACCATAGGAATTTCCAGGTTAATCTTATCTCCCTTTTTCCAATCCCTGGTTATGGCGATGTAACCGTTGTCCACTTTCATGGGGACAGCCTGACCATTTACCGATAAGGATTTCAAGTTATTGAGCGCAGGTTCGGATGTGTACAGCACGCTGGTTTTCCGATCGGGCACACGAACGTACACGGTAAAACGCTTGGCTTGTATGGGATTGACGGTGATGGTAACAGCACCTTTCCAGGGATAATCCGTTTCCTGCACCATTTCAATATCGGTACCTACCACTCTTTCCACGTTGATGGTACTACCGATGTACATATTCACATAGACACCGTCATCACCGGTCACATATGTCCAGGTAGGGACCATCAGCAAGGTGCGTGGTATGTTACCCACGCAACAGGGACAAACATGCCAGGCGGCGCGACGGGAATAGGCTGTTAATGGATTGGTATAGTAGAAGTGCTTGCCTTCGTAATCGAGTGAACCGAGCAAGGCGTTGTACATGGTTTCCTCGTATAGGTCAGCGTATTTGGCATGGTGATAGGCGATGTTCATCTTGTGCTGGAAAAAAATCAACCCACAGCTTGAACAGGATTCGCAATAGGCATTGTTACGCAATGAGTAGTTGGGGCCAAAACCTTCGGAGGTTTC
>DOBD01000164.1:0-3556 GCA_003506275.1 Bacteroidales bacterium
TGTTGCAGGAGGTAGGTCTAGGATACCTGAAGCTGGGGCAAACCTTGAGCAGCCTGAGCGGCGGCGAGTCTCAACGGTTGAAAATAGCCAACGAACTCAACCAAGAAGGCAACCTCTACATCATGGATGAACCCACCACAGGTTTGCACATGTCCGACATCGAAACCTTCTACCGCATCGTCAAGGCGCTGGTGGCCAAAAACAACACAGTAGTCATCATCGAACACAATCTGGACATCATCAAGGCCGCCGATTGGGTGATCGACCTGGGACCCGAAGGGGGTAAAAACGGGGGAGAGGTGTTGTTTCAGGGCTTACCGGAAGACTTGATCAACTGTGAACGTTCGCTGACAGGCCGTTATCTAAAGCCCTTGCTGGAGGGTTTACACACCGAATAAGTCAGTCTGTCCATTTTTTTTGAAAAAAAAGTTTGGAAAAATTTGCAGTGTAATAAATCATTTCTTTTCTTTGTGGCATAGTAGCATAGACCACTAAACTAATATGCCATGTTAAATCTAGAAAACCTCACCTTTCAGTACCGAAAAAAGCCAGCCTTGTTCAAGGATTTTTCCCTGAACCTGCAGCAGGGCAGCATTGTCGGCTTGCTGGGCAAAAACGGCGCCGGCAAGTCCACTTTATTGAACCTATTGGCCGGCTTGATGCCACCACAGGGTGGCGAGATCCTCCTCAATGGGTATGTGCCCTTTGAACGTTACCCGTCGTTCCTGGCCGATGTCTACTTGGTGACCGAGGAATTTGAATTTCCTCAAGTGACCATCGAAACCTACGTCAAGGCCTACAGTCCTTTGTACCCTTCGTTCGATGTGACCAAATTGACCGGCATCCTGCAGGAATTCGAACTGGACACCATCTCCAAATTGAACCAGCTCTCTCACGGCCAACGCAAGAAATTCCTCATCGCCTTTGCGCTGTCGAGCAATTGTGCCGTTTTGTTGCTTGATGAGCCGACCAACGGCCTGGACATCCCGTCCAAGAGCCAATTCCGCAAGGTGCTGGTGAGTTCGGTGACCGACAATCAATTGGTCATTATTTCCACCCATCAAGTGAAAGATGTCGATACCATCCTGGATAAATTGGTGGTCATCGACAACGGAACTCTCTTATTGGAAGAAACCATCGAAAACTTAAACCAACGTTACTACTTTGATTCTGTAACCAAACTGCAAGGCCTTGAGGATGTGCTTTATCACGAACCCTGCAGCATGGGCTATAAAATCATCAAACCGGTAAAAGACGGCCATGAATCCCCCCTGGATATGGAGCTGTTTTTCAATGCCGTCATTAATCACGCAGTAAACCAAGACTGATATGTACGAGAACACTACTTTTTCATGGGATCGCTTTGTCAAATTGATGAAGCAGGATTGGTTGATAAACCGGCATCGGTTGTTGATGAGTTTGTTGGTGTTGCTGGTCTGTTGCTTTGTATATATGTTTTATCGTCTATCGGTGGATCCCGAACAATTCAAGCGGATTGCGTCTGATGGTTTCGACATTTATGGGATTAATCAAAATTACTACAATGCATTCATGTTGTTAATGATCGGTTTGGTCGTTTTGATTGGTATGTCGTTTTATTGGTCAAGTAGCCATCAACGGAGGCAATTCTTGTTGCTTCCGGCCTCCACGTTTGAAAAAATGCTATCAGCCTTTCTGATCCGCTTTGTAGGAGGATTCATACTGACCTTACTCATTTTTTGGGTGTGTGCCAACCTCGCCCGACTGACTGTCCAGTTGACACCGCGGTTTGCGTTTGCCGCTGAACGTGGCTTTGCCTACGAACCCTTCAGCTATAACCTGTTTGCCAACACGGGATACGGTTTAGGCAAGCGACTCTGGCTAAATCTGTTCTCTCTGCTTAGCAGCGGTGCCTTCTTTTTTGTCGTGCCCTTGTTCTTCCGTAAACTGCCTCTATTGAAAACGGCTCTGTCGTATGTTGTCATCCTTTTTGGATTGGTCACCTTGTTGGTGGGGCTTTCGCACCTCTTCTTTCCGGAAACCAGGGGGTTTGAGGTGTTGCTGTATAAATACCGGATATCTCCAGACCTGGACGCCTTTGAATTTTTATTTAACGTCTTAGGATCGACGGCTTTCCCTGTCTTGCTGCTGATAGGTTACTTCAAACTTAAGGAAAAAACGGTATGAGCACAGATTTCAAAGCATCCAAGGGCATCTTCGAGCAAATAGCTGACACCCTGGCTCACCGTATACTTGACGGGAGCCTGAAGGCAGGCGACCGTGTGCCTTCCGTCAGGGATCTGGCCGAGGAGTTTGAGGTGAACAGGAACACGCTGTTGCGCACCTATGCCCTGTTGAACGATGCCGGCATCATCGATAACCGGCGTGGGGTGGGGTTCTTCGTGTCAGACGACGCAGTAGAACGCATCCGGACGAGGGAAAAGGCAGCTTTTTTTGAAGACATGCTGCCCGCCTTTATGGAAAAAGTCAGTCTGCTACGATTGACGGCCGACGAATTACAATCATTGATCCAACTGATAGAAAAAAATACGACCCAAGCATGAAAACAAGCACCAACATACTCCTGATATATGTAGCCTTGATACTGGCATTTATCCTGACCCTGTTTATTCTTGCAAAAAATAATGCGAACGAAATAGAAGTGAATCAGGATGGAACCGTGGTTACCACGATACAGATACCCACGGAGACTTCCATCAATGTGGTGGTGGTGGATAGTTTCTGCGTTTGCACAATCAGTCTGAAAGACAGCACCTATCTTCAATGGACTCACCCGGATGATAGTCTGGATTACGGTGACCTGTTCAAGATAAGCCACGATACCCTATTTGTCATCAAAACGCTAAACCGTGAGCCTGAAGGCATGGTGGTTCATTGCCCTGCCATTAAAGCAGTCGTTGCCAGACACTACAGTACCGTTGCCCTGGTCAATAGGACGCAGGTCAACTTGACCATTATCAATCAAAACGGAGAAGTCATCTTGAGGGATCAGGTGGCCGAAGGGGTAAACAACAAGGACTCCTTGGATCTCACCATTTTGGCTGAAGGAGGGAAGGTGTTCGTGGAAACANNCAAATCGTTGACGGCCACGATGAACGGCGGTGAATTGGTCGCCCAACAAACCATTGGTCAATCCGTCAACCTCAACCTCCGCAACAAAGCCACCGTTAGCCTGGCCAATTCCCCGGCCAACATGACCGTGAAGACCGACCAGACGTCCAAAGTGGCGATAGAAGATTGAAGTATGAGAACTGTGACACAACTCACGAAGGGATAAACCCCAACGCTGATTTAATAAAATCGCAAATGTGCGAATGNNNNTAGACGAAGAAACAGGCGGAATGATTGTCACGTTTGAAGAAAACTATTTGCGTGAGTTGTATGAATCAGGTAAAACGACGGATAAAAAACACCGTTTTCAACCCGAGGTCATTGTGAAATACAAAAAACGCATCAGTACGCTGTTGGAGGCCGACAGAGTAGAGGATCTGTTTGTGATTCATTCATTGAATTATGAAGTCTTGAAAGGTGACAAGGCTGGTATTTCCTCCATAAG
>DOBD01000164.1:3561-3752 GCA_003506275.1 Bacteroidales bacterium
TCAAACCACTATAAATGAAACTGTCATGATTACATTAATGGGGATTGATCCTGCAATGATAGCCAACAACCTTACTCCTTATGAACCAACCCATCCGGGAGACGTGCTGAAGGAGGAAATCGAGTACCGTGGTATTTCGCAAAAAAAGTTGGCTTCGCAGATGGGGCTTGCTTATTCGGTGCTCAATGAGG
>DOBD01000164.1:3776-5240 GCA_003506275.1 Bacteroidales bacterium
ATCCGGATGCAGGCCAGTTACGATATTCAGACAGCTAAACGAAACAAGCCCTTTGCCGACCGCTTAGCCGAGATTCGCCGTTTGGCGGCGGCTGCACTTTGATACTTTTTCTTTATTAACGAAGTGGGTGTCTCAAAGAAGAAACTTTTGAGACACCCACTTCGTTTTGCGTGATGGGGGATTTATTTCGGCACAGCCGTATTAGCCGAGGTGGCGTAGAGGCCCAGGAGGCAGCCGGTGAAACCACCGGCCACGTCGGTCGAGAGGATGTCGCCCGATACTACATCGCCCAGGCGCTTGAAGTCACTACCCTCCTGAGCATAGCTGAAGGTGTATTGATCGCCTTCAGCTGCGATTTTCAGGCGTACGGGGGTGTTCAAAGCAAGCTTGGTGCTGGCCAGGATGGTCGAACTCGTTTCACGGCTTCTGGGTTTGCCTTCGTTGCGTTCCAGCAAGAGGTAGGTGTCATTCCCTTTTCGGGTGATGCCGAACACGTAGTTGTACCGTTCACTTTGCAGGGCCACGAGGCCGGCCAGGTCTTTTTCAGACGCCGGTTGGTACTGCATCGTCACTTCGTACGAGAAGGTTTGGTGCATCTGGCGGTGGAAGAGGGTGGAAGTGGGTTTCACTTCCTTGATGTTGGTTGGGAAGGGTTTGATTTGCAAGCCATTTTTTGTGGTTGTTGCAAACGCTTCCCGCGGCCCCCTCAGGCCAATCCAACGTTGATCCAGTTTATCAGCGGTGAAGTTGTCGGCAAAGGTAAAATTGCCAGCCGGGAAAAAGTCGTCTTTGCCTGTTTTGTTGGCAGTGACCCCGGTGGGCATCTTCAATTTGGGTTCCATGGGCACCAGGCCGTTGACGAATACAGGGAAAGTACCCGACCAATCCACGGGCAGAATCAAGGTTTCACGGCCGGTGTTGACCCTGTGCTGTTCGTTGGGACGGACGGCCAAAAAGACGCCGTAATAGGTTTTGTTGTCAGGTCCCAGCACCAGGTCGGCGTGACCGGCCCAATCCACCTTGTTGGCGCGGTCTTTCGGGAAATGACGCTGTGTCAGGATGGGGTTGCTGGGAGCCGGCGTGTATGGTCCTTTGGGGCTCTTGCTGATGAAGATTACTTCGCTGTGCCAGTCTCCCGTGCCACCTTCGGCACACATCAGGTAGTACATGCCGTTCTTTTTGTAGATGTGGGGGGCCTCAATCCAGATGGGCTTTTTGGCCAGATCCACACCACCGTCTACGATGATCTTGTCGGTGCCGGGGATGATTTTGTCGTTCACTACATCGTATTCCCAGATTTTGATCACTCGGTGGCCTTCGTACAGGGCCTTGCCTTGGTCGGGCGCGTCATTGTGCACAATGTACGCCTTGCCGTTGTCGTCAAAGAACAGCGAGGGATCGATGCCATTGAAAGCCAGTTTGATGGGATCGCTCCACCCTTTGAAGGGGTCTTTGGTCTTTACC
>DOBD01000072.1:0-144 GCA_003506275.1 Bacteroidales bacterium
ATCCCATGAGGAAGGATGGCATCCTTTTTAGAAGGATGGCATCCCTTGAAGGAGATGGAACCCCTTTACTTAGGCTGCAAACAGCTTGAAGCTTTCAATCACAAAGAAGACGGGCCAGATAATGGCTTTGAGAAAGCCCAGGAC
>DOBD01000072.1:157-3027 GCA_003506275.1 Bacteroidales bacterium
CCGGCCCAGAAGGTAGTGGCTTCACCAATGAAAAAGATGGCGGCACCGATCATGCCCAGTCCGTAAAAGGCACCACAAGGCGCCGAGCTAGTAGCTTCTTTTTTCATCATCGTACGTTTTTGGTGAACATCATGTTCTACCTGCAAAGGTGTAGAAAAAGTCGGAATAACTCGTCAAACAAACAGTCAAATAATCATCTTTCTGATTGTTGTTCAGTTAGTCTACTGATCAGTTAGTCAGTTGATCAGTTAGTCTGTTTGTTTCGCAGCTGCACCTTGCTGTGACGACGTCCGTACGTAAAGTAAATAATCAGACCGATGGCCATCCAGCCCAACAAACGGGTCCAGGTGCCAAGGGGTAAAGAAGCCATTTGAACAAAACAGACCACCATCCCCATGATGGGAACGAAGGGCACCCAGGGTGTGCGGAAGCCACGGGGTGCATCGGGTTCCCGTTTGCGAAGGAGTATGATGCCGAAGCAAACGATGATGAAGGCCAACAGGGTGCCAATTGAAACCATCTCGCCCAATATGCCGATGGGAAACAACCCAGCCATCAAGGCGCAAATAGCCCCCGTAACGATGGTCGTTACATACGGTGTTTTAAAACGTGGGTGAACCTTGGAAAAAGCATACCATAATAATCCGTCGGCAGCCATGGTAAAGAACACACGGCTTTGGCCAAGGATCAACACAAGGACCACGGAAGTCAACCCGGCAATGGCTCCCAGTTTGATAATGGGCGCCAACCAACTCAACACACTACCCGTTTTGTCGATGGCCACGGCGATGGGAGCCGGCACGTTGAGTTGCTCGTAGGGCACCATGCCGGTCAATGTCAATGTTACGGCAATGTACAAAACAGTACAGATGGCCAACGAAACCAGGATGCCGATGGGAAGATCACGCTTAGGATTGACCGCCTCCTGCGCCGTAGTCGATACAGCGTCAAAACCTATGTAAGCGAAAAAAATGACCCCAGCTCCGGTCAAGATACCTGACCAGCCGAAATGACCCCAGGTACCGGTATTCTCTGGAATGAAGGGAACCCAGTTGGCCGTATCCACGTACGAAAGCCCGAATCCAACAAACAAGAGGATGACAGCCACTTTGATCAAGACAATCAAGTCGTTAAGTTTAGCCGACTCACGAATGCCCAGCACCAGAATGGTGGTAATCATGGCCACAATGAACACGGCCGGAAAATTAAGCAACGAACCAGTAAGGTGCCAACCATTGACATGGTCATAACCAAAAGGGGCACCGGCAATGATGTCAGGCAAGTGTAAGCCCATGTCGGCCAGAAAGCTGACCACATAGCCGCTCCAGCCGACAGCCACCGTGGCTGCGCCAAACAGGTATTCGAGGATTAAGTCCCAGCCGATAATCCAGGCTATCAATTTCCCCATGGTGGCATAGCCATACGTGTAGGCACTACCTGAAATGGGAATCATGGAAGAAAATTCGGCGTAACAAAGGCCAGCGAACGCGCAACCCAAGGCTGACAATACAAACGAAATAACCAGCGCAGGTCCGGCGTAATTGGCGGCGGCCGAACCGGTCAACACGAAGATGCCAGCACCAATCACACAGCCGATGCCCAGCAGCACTAAATTCCAGGCTGTCAAATGGCGACGCAGACCATGTTCATTGCTTTCGGCTTCCTGAAATAACAAAGACAACGGTTTACGGGCAAACAAGGTAGACATATGCTGATTTATTCGTTCAACTTCTTTCAATTCGTCAGTATTTCGGGCGAAAATACATTTTTTTTCCCGATTGCCACCGTTCAAGCTTCTTTTTTATACCTTAGTGCGACGTTTAAGCAAAAGCCATCGTGCGACGTCTAGCCAAAAGCATCACCTCATGGAATCCTTCCTGTACCTGACCGCCAAAGACCTTTACACCACCTATGGTGACCAACTGGCCGATGTGGCTGTCATCTTTCCCAACAATAGGGCCAGGCATTTGTTCAGTGAGCACCTATACAAGTTAGCCGGCAAACCGGTGTGGACCCCTTCGTTTCTTACGATTCAGCACCTATTCAGGAGCCAGACGCAGTTGCAGGTAGCCGATACCCTGACGTTGGTGGCCCGACTGTATCGCATCTACCTTGAGGTGAGTGGTCGAAACGAATCGTTCGACGCGTTTTACCTGTGGGGGGAAATGCTCCTCTCCGATTTCGACGACGTAGACAAGAACCTGGCCGATGCCACGCAGTTGTTCCGAAACATCAAGGAACAAGCAGCCTTCACCGATACGCTGGAACACCTGAGCGAAGAACAGGAATCGACCATCCGCCGATTTTTCGGGCACTTTGATCCGGAACGGAAAACGGAACTCAAACAGCGGTTTATTGAAAACTGGAACCATCTGATGCAGGTATATACGGCATTCAGAACGCAGTTGGAAGCCGAAGGGCTGGCCTACGAAGGCCTGTTGAACCGCAGGGTGTTGGAGCACCTTGAAACGGGCGAAGCGCCTGGTTTTGACAAGACGACCTACGCTTTTGTGGGTTTCAACGTATTGAACCAGTGCGAGAAAGTGTTATTTAACCACTTGCAGCAAGCGGGCAAAGCGCTTTTCTACTGGGATTACGACCATAGTTACCTGTCGGTCAGCCAACACGAGGCTGGACGCTTCATGCGACAAAACCTGGCTGACTTTCCCAACCGACTCGACAAAAGTTTGTTCAACACCTTCACCGACAAACCCAAACGCATCAACCTGGTGGCTTCAGCCTCGGAAAACGCCCAAGCCCGCTACATCCCCAACTGGCTGGAAGGATTGGGAGAGCCATTGATACTCCAGGAAACAGCCATCGTGCTGGGCAACGAGAACCTGCTGCTACCTGTCCTGCACAGCATTCCC
>DOBD01000068.1 GCA_003506275.1 Bacteroidales bacterium
CTTGGCTAATGGTTGGCAACTGCCAGCCCCCATAACGGACTTGCACCGTCTAGTGATGCGCCATGCGTGGCGCACCAAAAAAAACTTGTAGCAACGGAATGTTGTTGCTACAAGCTTTTAAATCTCACAAATCATTTAATCTTCCAAATCGAAGCGATCGGCGTTCATGACCTTGACCCAGGCGTGGACAAAATCGTGGACAAACTTGGCTTGGTTGTCGTCCTGGGCGTAGAGTTCGGCGTAGGCGCGCAGCACGGAATTGGAGCCGAAGACCAGGTCGACACGGGTGGCTGTCCAGCGTGTTTGCCCCGTCTTACGGTCTACGACCTCATACAGGTTACCTGACACCGGTTTCCAGGTGTAGCGCATGTCGGTGAGGTTGACGAAGAAGTCATTGGTGAGCAGGCCTTCCCTGTCGGTAAAGACGCCGTGCTTGCTGCCGCCGTAGTTGGCGCCCAACACGCGGAGGCCACCGACCAGCACCGTCATTTCAGGGGCGGTCAGACCCATAAGTTGGGTGCGGTCGAGCAGGAGTTCTTCGGGCTGAACGGCATAGTCTTTCTTAAGCCAGTTGCGGTAACCATCGTGGAGGGGTTCGAGCACGTCGAACGAATCGACGTCTGTCATGGCTTGCGTGGCGTCACCGCGTCCGGGGCTGAAGGGTACTTTGACGGGGTGGCCGGCGTCTTTGGCAGCGGCTTCGATGGCGGCACTTCCTCCCAGCACGATGAGGTCGGCCAGGCTAACGGGTTTGGTCAAGCCGGCCTGGACGTTTGTTAGCGTGTGGAGCACCTTAGCCAGGCGTTCGGGCTCATTGCCGACCCAGTCTTTTTGAGGAGCCAGCCGAATACGGGCACCGTTGGCCCCACCCCTGAAGTCGGATTGACGGAAGGTGCGGGCGCTGTCCCAGGCGGTGGTGATGAGTTCCGTCCTGGTCAGGCCGCTGTTGAGCAGGGTCGTTTTGAGGCTTTCGATTTCATCGTCGTCGAGGGTATAATCAACGGCGGGTACCGGGTCTTGCCAAATCAGGTCTTCCTGGGGGACATCGGGTCCGAGGTAGCGACTCTTGGGGCCAAGGTCGCGGTGGGTTAGCTTGAACCAGGCCCTGGCGAAAGCATCGGCAAAGGCTTCCGGATCCTTGTAAAAACGTTCGGAGATGGCGCGGTAACCGGGATCCATCTTAAGGGCCATGTCGGCGTCTGTCATTATGGGATTGCGGCGTACACCTGGTTTATGGGCATCGAAGGGTTTGTCTTCTTCCTTGATGTCTACAGGCTCCCATTGCCAGGCGCCGGCCGGGCTTTTGGTCAGGGCCCAGTCATAGGTAAGTAGCAGGTAGAAGTAGTCGCGGTTCCATCGGTCGGGATGGGTGGTCCAGGCACCCTCCAAGCCGCTAGATACGGTGTGTTCAGCGTTACCCTTGCCTTTGGGGTTCATCCAGCCGAAGCCCTGATGATCCAAGGGGGCCCCTTCAGGGCTGGGACCCAACACGGAAGCGTCACCATTGCCATGTGCTTTTCCAACCGTGTGACCGCCGGCTGTCAGGGCAACGGTTTCTTCGTCGTTCATGGCCATGCGTTTGAACGTGGTCCGCATATCCTGGGCTGTGCGCAGGGGGTCGGGTTTGCCATCCACACCTTCGGGGTTGACATAGATCAGCCCCATCTGTACGGCGGCGAGGGGGTTCTCAAGAGAATCACGTTGGTTGTCGTCGGCGTAGCGTTGTTCGGTGGGGGCCAACCATTCTTTTTCGGCGCCCCAGTAAATGTCTTTTTCGGGGTGCCAGATGTCTTCACGGCCACCGCCGAAACCGAAGGTCTTGAATCCCATGGATTCGTAGGCCATGTTGCCGGCCAGGATAAACAGGTCGGCCCAGGAGAGCTTGTTGCCGTATTTTTTCTTGATTGGCCACAGCAGGCGGCGGGCTTTGTCGAGGTTGACGTTGTCTGGCCAACTGTTCAGGGGGGCAAAGCGTTGATTGCCGGTATTGCTACCGCCACGGCCGTCTGCTGTGCGGTACGTACCGGCACTGTGCCAGGCCATGCGAATCATCAGGCCTCCATAGTGGCCCCAGTCGGCCGGCCACCATTCCTGACTATCCCTCATCAGGGCTTTCAGATCGTTTTTTACAGCGTCCAGGTCTAGTTCCTTGAACGCCTTACGGTAGTTAAAAGTTGGACCCATGGGATTGGTCTTGGTATCGTGCTGGTGCAGGATATCCAAATTCAGCGCATTGGGCCACCAACTCATGACGGAACGGCTCGTATCAGTATTGGCTCCGTGCATGACAGGGCATTTTCCTTTGGGTGTCGTTTCCATATTGTTAGCGGTTTTATTCCGCCTAATATAGTGATTATTTTCCACTTAAGAGATAGCATCCCTTGAAAAAAGGATGGCATCCCTAAGGCAAGGATGGCATCCCTTGAGAAAGGATGGCATCCCTTTAGGGGAGATGGAACCCCTTTACAAGAAGGTGACGGTGCCAGTGTCGATGTCGTAGAGGGCTCCGACAAGCAGGATGGTGCCGGCGTCTTCCAAGGAGCGGAGTATGGAACTGTTGGTACGGATTTGATGGAGTGTGTGTTTAACGTTGAGAACGCTGACGTTTCGCACAAAGTCGAGGTTCTGGCCATTGCGCGCTTGAATGGTGGAGGTTTCCTGTCGAACGGCCGGTTTAATCTTGCGAATAAGCCCGGAAAAATGACCGTACACCAAGTGGTTGCAGGCACTGATCACAGCACCGCACTTGGTATGCCCCAACACCACGATCACTTTGGAATGAGCCAGGCCGCAAGCGTACTCCATACTTCCCAGGATGTCATCGTTCACCACGTTGCCCGCAATACGGATACTGAAAATATCGCCAAGTCCCTGGTCGAAAATCAGCTCGGCCGATGTCCGGGAATCGATGCAACTCAAAATCGTTGCAAAAGGATATTGACCCTCAGAGGTTTGATTAACTTGTTTGAGCAGGTTACGATCGGCTTTCAAATTGTCCTGAAAGCGACGGTTTCCTTCTTTGAGATACTCCAACGCCATCTGCGGCGTAATTTTGTCCTGCGTTTCCTTGGTATGAGCCCACATTGTTTATTGGTTTTGATATCGGTAAGCCGCTTTTTTTAATCGGTCCATGATGGCCACACCTAACCCTGTCTCGGGGACGGACTCGATGTACATCTGCCTGATGCTGCCATCTTCCTCCATGGCATGTAGAGCGGCAAACAAATTGCCAGCCACCTCGGTCAGAGTACGGTTGTTCGAGGTGTAAATAACCCTGGTCGCATCCGGGTGTGCATCAGTTTGACTATGCAGGATAAGTCCGGAGGCAGGTGGCAATACAGGAGTAGCAGTGGTCAACGCAAAGGCCTCGGCCTCCGTGACCAAGGGCATACCTTCCAGTATGTACAGGGGTTTGCGGGGGGAATAATGACTTTTCATCAAGCCAGGAGCCATTAACTTACTTTCAACCTCCTGCTTGAAGCGGAACACGCCTGGCAACGCATCTTCAATATCGTCCAGGGTGATATAGCCCGGGCGCAACAGCTGGAGAGTATTGCCGGTGACGGCCACAATGGTCGATTCGATACCCACCGTAGTCGGTCCTCCATCCAAAATATAGTCAATCGTGGGCAACTGCTTTTTCACATGATACGCTGTAACTGGGCTGAGTTGGCCGAATTTATTGGCACTGGGANNCGGGACAACCGGATTCCCGGATCAATTGCAAGGCCATCTTGTTGTCGGGCATGCGGATTCCAACAGTGGACAGACCTGAAGTGACTATATCTGGCACCAGGTCGTTCTTTGGCAAAACCACGGTAAGTGGCCCTGGCCAAAATGCCTCCACCAAGCGAAAGACAGCGGCATCCACACGTTTGGTGAGTCTGGCCAAGGTATCC
>DOBD01000075.1:0-2424 GCA_003506275.1 Bacteroidales bacterium
GGCTCCGCTACGGGTGGTGGTGGTTCCGCTGCGGGTCTGACCATTGTAATTGGAGCGAGTTGACGTGGTACCGGTTGACTGACGGGTACCTACGTTACCCGATGAACGGGTGGTCGTTGATCCAGAACGGGTAGTCACGTTGTTGTCACCGTAACGGGTTCCGGTTCCGTTGCGCGTATCACCGGTTCTGGTTGAGCTGTATCCCGATCGGGATGAACCGTAACCGGATCTGGATGCGATACCACTGGATGTACGGTTGGTCCTGGAACCTAAGGATCCTACCACTCTGCCATTGGAGGGATTATTGCCTGCGTACAGGAAGTCGCGTTGGCTGTGTGTCAACCGGTGACGGTTGTAGGAATAATAGTTCCACTGATTGGAATAGTAGTATGGGTGGTAGTTGTACCAGCCGTAATAACCCCAGCCATGGTAATAATAGGGATCGTAGTAGCCATAATAGCCCCACCCAGAGCCGTAATACCAGGGATCATAGAACCGGGCATAGCTGTAGGAATAATACCAGGGGTCGTAATAACCGAAGTAACCCCAGCGGTTCCAGTATGGTCCGTAAAAGGGGTGGTAATAATAATCGTAGTAGTAAGGACTCATCCAACCTGAGTACCCATCCATGTAGTAGACGTCCACGTCGGCATCGCCCTCCACATAAATATTGAGGTACTCACCGTCGGTGATGTGGGTGGTAAAAGAGGGATTATGGAAACGCCTGATGCGTTCGGAATAGGCATAGGGCTCTTCCTCTGCATACAGGGAATCGGCCAGGTAAAGGGTATCTTCTTCCAGTGCAAGGTCTTCCGATTCATCGTAGGCATAGCTGTTGCCTCCCCTTCGGTTGTATTCATCGACATCCCTGAACGTTCTGTTCTCATAGGTTTCAACGGACACTTGACCGGAGGGATCATATACGTTCACCCGTGTCGTATTCGCTTTGGTGGTGGTTGCCTTTTTCATGGCCGGTTGCTCCTTCTCAATGACCGGTTCTTCCTTATCGTTGGCCGGATCGTAGTAGAGATCGTCCTCGTACAAAGGCAGTGCCAGGGCCGGTAGTGTCATCAGCCAGGCGGCGAAAAGGATCATCCATTTTGTTTTCATGTCGATCGCTGTTAATGGTTGAACAGTAAAAAAGTGTACCTTTGCACCGTGTTTTTAGTTCTTGTTGGAACGTCAGACCATCGTAATCGGTACCCTTTATTACAAAGATACTTTTTTTGGGAAAACGTTTACAGTCGTTACACTTATTTAACAATGCCCCTATCAGGAATAGCCATGGATTACATCGTCGTTCATTTCACTGTGTCACCGCTTAACGAAACCGTCAACGACGTACTGGCTGCCCTCTTGGCCGATAGTGGCTTTGAAAGCTTTTCCACCTGTTCGGACGGTTTGTTGGCCTATGCGCCGGTTTCGCTTTTCAACAAACAGCAAATCAAGGAGTTGATACCCGACGTGCTCTATGGATCGTCCATCAGCCACAGCTGGGAACTCATTCCCGGTCAGGATTGGAACCACGAATGGGAAAAGCATTACTTCGAGCCGATTATTGTGGGTTCTGAATGTGTCATTCACAGTTCCTTCCACAACGATTACCCGACGGCAACCTGGGACATCGTCATTGACCCCAAGATGGCTTTCGGTACGGGCCACCATGAAACGACCAGCCTGATGCTGGAATACCTCCTCGAAGATGAGGTGCAGGGTCTTTCGTTTCTTGACATGGGCTGTGGCACTGCGGTGTTGGCCATCCTGGCTGCCATGAAAGGGGCCTCTCCCCTATTGGCCATCGATATCGACGAATGGGCGTGCAACAACGCGGTGGAAAACGGAGCACTCAACGGGGTCAATCACATAGAGGTGCTGCAAGGAGATGCGGCTACCCTGGCCGGTCGTGATCCGTTTGACCGCATTTATGCCAACATCAATCGCAACATTCTTTTGGCCGACATGGCGGCTTACAACACTGTCCTCAAAAAGGGCGCCTACCTGTTTATGAGTGGTTTTTATGTGGAAGACCTGCCCATCATACGGGAAGAGGCCCATCGCCTGGGCCTCTCCTTCGTTGACTTCAAGCAGCGCAACCAGTGGTGCGCGGCTCGGTTCAAGCAGTAACTAGCTGTTATTTTGCATGGGGACAAGTCGTTTGTCGTCATCCCTTCTGCTTTCAATGATACCTTATACGGATGCCGTACCTTTTTGTTCGAGCAACAGGGTTTTGGTTGGCTGGTCACAGACTTCGGTCGGGCCGAAATACTGGATAGGACCGGGATAAACGTAGCTGGTGTGGATGGCCCAGGCTGCCCGTTTGGCGGCAAAGTTCTTGAACGGTGCGCCGTTCAAATCAACCAAGGCTTTTTGGATGACGGGTTTCATTTCACCGTGGCGTTTTTCCATGTTCATCATCATGGTGAT
>DOBD01000075.1:2537-5673 GCA_003506275.1 Bacteroidales bacterium
CTTGCCTTCTTTCTTCCATTCAGCCAATTTGACGGCAACCATTTCTGCCAACAATTTTTCGGTTTCGATGAGGGATACCTGAACGTTGCCGTGGGGGTCTCTGTCGAGGGTTAACTGACGAGCCACGCCTTCAGGCAGTGAGGCATAAATATCGGCGTTTTCCTTGCTCAGCATCTTGATGATGTAGTTGCGTTGCTCAGAGCGGCGAATCAGGTCAAATTCTTCCTTGTGGGATGCCAGGAAGTCGTTTAACTCAGCGATGAGCTTCTTCATGGCCGGGATAAATTCAACCACGCCTTCTGGAATCAGGACGGTACCGAAATTGTTGCCTTGCTCGGCGCGTTTGGCCACCGCCTTGGCTATGTCGGTTACCAGGTCGTCGAGTGACATATTGAGGGCTTCGACTTCCTCGGACACAATGCAGTAGTTGGGTTGAACCTGCAGTGCACACTCCAGGGTGATGTGGGAAGCGGAACGTCCCATCAGTTTGATGAAGTGCCAGTACTTGCGGGCGGAGTTGCAGTCGCGTTGGATGTTGCCGATCACTTCGGAGTACACCTTGCAGGCAGTGTCAAAACCAAAGGAGGTTTCAATCATCTCGTTTTTAAGGTCACCGTCGATGGTTTTGGGGCATCCGATTACTTGCACCCCGGCGTTGATGGCGGCGTAGTATTCGGCCAGTACGCAGGCGTTGGTGTTGGAATCGTCGCCACCGATAATGACCAGAGCTTTGATTTCAAGGGCTTTAAGTATGATTAGACCTTGGTCGAATTGTTCCTTGGTTTCCAGTTTGGTACGAGCGGAACCGATGATAGCGAAGCCACCGGTGTTGCGGTATTCGTCGATGATTTCGGCGGTGAGTTCCATGTAGTTATGTTCGATCAAGCCGGCAGGGCCCAGAATAAAACCAAACAAACGTGATGCGGGGTTCAAGTCTTTGATGCCATCAAAGATCCCGGCAATCACGTTGTGACCTCCGGGTGCTTGACCACCGGAAAGGATAACGCCTACATTGACGGGGGGATAATCCATCTTTTTGGTGGCGGGTTCAAAGGTTACCAACGGCAGTCCATAGGTGTTCGGGAATCGTTCTTTGATGGCTTCCTGGTCGGCAACTGATTGGGTTTTCGCACCTTCCACTACTTGGACGGGGCCCTGCAGGGTTTGAGGCATCTTGGGTTTGTACGCAGCACGAGCAATCTGCAAAGCACTTTTGGTCGTTTTCATCGTTTCTTGGTTTATGTAGTATGAGATATGGTCCAAAAAAAAGCGACGCAAAGGTCGCTAATTTTTACGAAAAATGAAAGCGTTACAGGGCGTCTTTCTGTTGCGTTACGGAACGGTTGAACGTTTAAATCAGATCAATGCCTTTTTCAGTTGCTCGGCCCACCCCTTGATTCGTTCTTCCGATAAGGCTGGCTGGTTATCTTCATCCAGCACAAGACCTACAAAGCGGCCATTTCTGACGGCTTTCGATTGATGGTAGTCGTAACCTTCATCGGCGGTGTCCCCCACCAGGACGGCTCCTGCGCTTTCAAACGCCGTGGCCAGGTAACCCATGCCATCCACAAAATTGTCCGGGTAATTGAGCTGGTCGCCCAACCCGAAAATGGCGACCTTTTTGCCTTTCAGGTTAAGGGTCTTGAAAAGGGGAAGTACCTCGTCCCAATAATCGGGAAGTTCACCGTCAAACCACGTTGAGGCGCCCACAATCAGGCTGTCACAGGTTTCAAAGTCTTCTTTCCAGGCTTCTTCAATGGGCATCAGCTCCACGGCGACATCGCCCATGGCTGCCCGTATTTTCTTGGCTGCTTCAGCCGTCGTGTTGGCGTTTTTGCCGTAAAATAATCCGATTCTGCTCATAATTAGTTGGTTTGATGGGATTGATTAGTTGATAGGTTTTTGGATTTAATCATCTTCTGTTTAATTAATAGCATCTTCTGTTTGATTAATAGGCCAATAGCTTCTTGGCTGCCTCATAGATGCGGTTTACATCGGGAAGGATGGCTCGTTCCAAATTGGGATGAAAACCAACGGGTGTAAACAGGGAGCCCACACGTTGGATGGGCGCGTCAAGGTAGTGGAAAACATCGGTACCAATAGATGCGGCCAGTTCGGCCCCAAAGCCGGAGAACACTTTGTCTTCGTGCACGATCAACACTTTGCCAATGCGCCGTACGGAGGCATACAGGGTATCCCTGTCCAAGGGAATGAGAGAACGCAGGTCAATGACCTCTACCGATCGGTTCAGTTCCTTTGCAATGCGCTCTGCTGCTTTAAGACTCAAATGGGTGGTGTTGCCATAGGTAATCAGGGTCAAATCTTCCCCTGCCCGACGGATGCGGGCTTTGCCAAACGGGACCTCAAAATCGTCGGGTACAAAGGTGGCGGCTTCTGTCGCATTGTACAGGGCTTTGGGCTCCATAAACAGGGTAAACCCCCTGGATCGCAGGCTGGTTCGCAACAGGCCTGCGGCATCGTCGGCAAATGAGGGGTAAACGATGCGTGCTCCGGGCAAGTTGGTCAGTGAACCTTCCAGGTTTTGGGAATGGTAAAGTCCCCCGCCGATATACCCGCCTGAGGCCAGGCGCAAGGTGACATTGGGGGTGAATTGACCGTTGGTACGCCAGTATTCATGGGTGCATTCCACATATTGTTCAACCCCTGGCCACATGTAATCGGCAAACTCAGCCCCTTCGATCACAATGCGAATTTCCGGGTCGAAGCGGCTCATGCCATTGGCCGTACCGATGATATAATCTTCAGCAATGGGGGCGTTGAACACCCTGGTCGAGCCAAACTGCTGCTGCAGGCCCTTGGTGACATTAAACACCCCACCCTTATCCTTGTTGGCTACGTCCTGTCCCCATAAATACGTTTTGGGATTTCGTTCAAACTCAGCCCTCAACGTTTCATTGATCGCCGTAACCATAGGGATGGCATCCTTCTCAAGGGATGGCATCCTTTCCGCAGGGATGGCATCCTTTTCGAGGGGGAGGCCGTCTTTGTATTTCTGGGGTTGGTAGGGTTCGGGGAGCACAAAGTCCAACACGGAGGCAGGATCAGGGTCAGGGGCTGTCAGGGCTTTGCGGTGGGCAGCTGAGAGTTCTTTTTTGGCGGCATCCTCGATGGCTTT
>DOBD01000242.1 GCA_003506275.1 Bacteroidales bacterium
CGGCGTTGGTTGGACCTACAATCACGCCCCCATGATGGCCTATTGGAACCAGGCATTTTTTGTGGAATACCTCAGCAATCCTGTGGGGGAACACGTGCCGCCGGCTCAAACCTTGTTGGTCCGCTCAGACGATCAGGGGAAGACCTGGTCTAAGCCGATGGTGCTTTTTCCACCGTACAAAGTGCCAGACGGAACGATGAAGGAAGGCTTGCCACATGTGGCCAAGGACTTGTATGCCGGGATGCATCAGCGGGTGGGTTTTTATTTATCGAGCACCAACCGCCTGTTTGCCTTGGGGTATTACGGCCTGGTGCTGGCCCCCAAGGATGATCCCAACGATGGCAACGGCATCGGGCGGGTGATTCGAGAAATCAAGGCTGACGGAAGTTTCGGTCCCATTTATTTCCTCCGCTATAACCATGCGTACAACGCCCGCAACACCAGTTACCCCTTCTACCGCCAAAGCAAGGACAAAGGGCTGATNNCAAAGCAAGGACAAAGGACTGATTAAGGCCTGCGAGGAGATTTTGGCCAATCCGCTCTATATGATGCAGATGGTGGAAGAGTCCGACCGCAACGACCCGTTGATTCCCTTGAAAAAGAATTACAAGGCCTTTTCGTACTACCACTTGCCCGATGGCAAGGTCGTGGGCTTGTGGAAACACGCCTTGACCTCCATCAGCGCCGATGGGGGACGTTCCTGGTCCGAACCGGTGGAAAGAGCCAAAGGCTTTGTGAACAGCAACGCCAAAATCTGGGGCCAACGCACCGCTGATGGCCGCTACGTTACCGTGTACAACCCTTCCGAATTCAGGTGGCCGCTGGCGCTCTCGGTGAGTGAGGACGGACTCAACTACACCAACCTGTTGTTGGTGCATGGGGAGATAACCCCTCTGCGCTACGGCGGTGCCTATAAATCCTACGGTCCCCAGTATGTCAGGGGCATATTGGAAGGCAACGGTACCCCGCCTGACGGGCAACTCTGGTTGACCTACAGCGTCAACAAGGAAGACATCTGGGTAGCTTCGGTACCCGTGCCCATCACCAACCAGCCGGCAGGTCATGCTGATGAGGATTTCGCTCAACTGCCGGAAGGCAAAGAATTGACAGCCTGGAATACCTATAGTCCTGCGTGGGCTCCGGTTGGTATTGGAAAGTCGTCGAAGGGTGAAAACTGCCTGGTGCTCAAGGATAAGGATCCCTTCGATTACGCCAAAGCTGAACGTGTCATACCCACTTCCACTGCTTTTAAAGTCAGTTATACCCTGGAGGCCGCCCAAAACGACCATGGCCGCCTGGATATGGAGATTCAGAACGCCCAGGGACAACCATCCGTCCGCCTGAGTTTGATGCCGGATGGGTACATCAGGGCCAAGGCTGGTGCCCGCCTGTCGGGTTCCAACCGCTACGAGCCGGGGCGCCGTTACGCTTTCGAGGTACTGGTGTATACTGACAGGCGCACGTACGAGGTCTACCTCGATGGCGAAAAGAAGCACACGGGCATTTTCTACGCCCCAGCCCACAGCCTGAACCGGATTGTGTTCCGCACCGGTGCTCCCAGGCAACACCCTACCTCGGAGACCGAGGCTGATCGGTTTACCGATCTTGAAAACACCGGCGCCATCGATCCCGAAGCCGTGTTTTACCTGTATCGTCTGAAAACGGAACCGCTGGCTTCCGCTGCACAGGCCGGTCTGCTAAACGCCGACAATTACGCGGGGTTCGTGGACTATTTCAATCGGATGGAAGACGAAAACAAGGTGCAGGCCATTCCCAACGCACAAGCCTGGGATTGGATGAAAGCCAACATCCCCTTGTTCGACTGCCCCCAGGCCAACTTCCAGGAACTGTATTACTACCGTTGGTGGACCTTCCGCAAGCACATCAAGGCAACCCCTCAGGGTCGCATCATGACCGAATTTCTGGTGGATCGTTCCTACGCCGACCGCTATAACCTCATTGCCTGCGCTCTGGGACATCATCTGTACGAAGGTCGTTGGCTCAAAGACCNNCAACGGCATGCCCTTGCCCAAATTGCATGGTTTCAGCAGTTGGACACCCGACGCCTGGTACCAACGCTTTCTGGTGACGGGCGATACGGCAGCCCTGCTTGAGCTGATGCCCGACCTGGAAACCGACTATGCCTGGTGGGAAACCACACACCGCTTACCCAATGGCCTTTATTGGCAGGAAGACGTCAAGGACGGTATGGAAGAATCCATCTCCGGCGGTCGTCGGAAAAAGAACGCCAGGCCGACCATCAACAGTTATATGTACGGTAACGCCAAAGCCTTGGCCGCCATGGCCCTGCTGGCCGGTGATTCCGACAAAGCTGCCCTGTACAACGCCAAGGCCGATACCCTCAAACGANNCCAAGCTTTGGCATCCGGAACGGTTGTTCTTTGAAACCCGCACCGAAGCCGACACGCTGGCGCAAGTCAGGGAGGCCATCGGCTACATTCCCTGGTATTTCGGCCTGCCGGACAAGGGCTATGAAGCCGCCTGGAAGGAACTCTCTGATCCAGCCGGTTTTCTGGCGCCCTACGGATTGACCACGGCTGAACGCAGGCACCCCACCTTCAGGAGCAGAGGCGTGGGTCGCTGCGAATGGGATGGTGCTGTCTGGCCCTTCGCCACCGCTCAGACATTAACCGCCATGGCCGTTGTTTTTAACGCATACGGTAGTGAATATGTCACCGATTCCTTGTATTTTAGGCTCTTGGAACAGTACGTGGAATCGCAGTACCACAGGGGTCGCCCCTATATCGGCGAGTACCTCGACGAGGTGACGGGCTATTGGTTGAAAGGCGACCAGGAAAGGAGTCGCTACTACAACCATTCCACGTTCAATGATCTGATCATCACGGGACTGATGGGGTTGAGACCCACCGAGGGCAATGAATTGATCATTCAGCCCATGATACCCGTCGATCAATGGGATTGGTTCTGCCTGGATCAGGTGCCTTACCGGGGTCACCTCATCAGCCTGCTCTGGGATAAAACCGGTCAACACTACGGCAGGGGTCGTGGCTTCCAGGTCTTTGTCGATGGACTTCCTGTCGCCAAGGCAGATAAACCCAGCCGCTTGAGCATTGATTTGTAACCAACCATATACGCCATGAACACACCACATCTGTTTTTCTGTTGCCTCCTGATCCTGCTGTTGGCAGGGCCCTTGGCTGCCTTGACGCCGGTGCGACTCGTCTGTGAATGGCAGGAACAACCGCTGTTGGTGGAAACAGTGACGCCCCGTCTGGGTTGGGAATTGGCGTTGGATGAAACCGGTACCCGCCAAACCGCCTACCAAGTGTTGGTGGCTACCAGCCCTGATTTCCTGACCACCAGGCAATCCGTTTGTTGGAACAGCGGGAACGTTGCGTCCAACCAAAGTCAATTAGTGCCCTATGCAGGCCCAACCTTGCTGCCTGGTACAACCTATTTCTGGACGGTCAGGGTGTGGGACGAAAACGGTCAGGTGTCCGAGTGGGCCCCCGTACACCGTTTCGATAGGGCGCCGGAGCCTTCTGCCATGACCGCTTTTTGGATCGGTGCCCTCACCAGGGCTCAGGCCAACCTGCCTCAGGGGCGCGATTGGCACGGTCCTTCGTTCAAACAACCCAAGGTCAAGGCCGCTTTCGAGGCCATCGATCCGCTGGCTTTGCGCAGTATCCAGCTCAGAAAAAGCTTCCACCTTTCGCAACGACCCACAAAGGCCATGCTCTATGTCAGTGCGTTGGGACATGGAGAAGTAACCCTCAACGGCAATAGGGTGGGGGATGCCCAGTTTGAGCCCTTGTGGAGCGATTACGACAAGACGGTGTACTATTCAGCCTACGACCTGACCGGCCAATTGAAGCCGGGCGAACAGGTACTGGGCGTGTTGTTGGGTAATGGCTTTTACAACAGCGTGGGCAACCGCTACCGAAAACTGTGGGTTAGCTTCGGTCCACCCACTTTGTTCCTGCAGTTGCACCTGACCTTCCCGGATGGCAGCCAGTCTGTTATCCGTAGCGATGAGAACTGGCACTNNTGGAGGGGAAGATTACGATGCCACGTTGGAACAAACGGGGTGGAATAGACCGGGTTTTGTGCCCGACAGCACCTGGAAGCCGGTTGTGGTTCAGGAAGCCCCCCAAGGACAACTTACACCCAGTCAGGCTCCCCCCGTCAAAATCATGGACAATTACCCCGTACAACAGATCAAACGCATCAGACCAGGTGTACACCTCCTGGATATGGGCCAGAATCTGTCCGGCTTTCCGGCCATTCGGGTCAAAGGACCCAAGGGAGCCGTGGTCAAGCTGGTGGTGGGAGAATTGTTGTCGGGTGACACGGCCGTGTCCCAAAAACGAAGTGGAGGCCCTCATTACTACAGCTACACCCTCAAGGGCCAAGGGGAAGAAACCTGGCAACCCCGTTTTTCCTACTATGGCTATCAGTTTATCCAACTTGAGGGGGCTGATTACCTCACTCAAGAACCCGGAAGTGCCTTACCCCTGGTCACGGCTGTCACGTCCCGGTTTATTCACAATGCCACCTATGAAAACGGCCGTTTCGCCTGTTCCAACCACCTGTTCAACCAGGTGCATGACCTGATTCACATGGCCGTGAAAAGCAATTTCCAGGCCGTCTTCACGGATTGCCCTCACCGCGAGAAACTAGGTTGGCTCGAACAAAACCACTTGGTTGGCCCCGCCCTGTTTATGACCTACGACCTGGCACCCGTCGTGCCTAAGATGGTCAGGGATATGATGGATGCCCAACGATCAAATGGGTTGATACCTTCCATCGCTCCCGAATACGTGCGTTTCGACGCCGATTTCTCCGATTCGCCCGAATGGGGGGTGGCCGGGGTGATGGTACCTTGGTTGTACTACACCCATTATCGTGACAGCCGTGTGCTGGAACAGGCCTACCCCATGATGAAACGGTATGTGGACTACCTGGGCAGCCGCTCCGAAGCTGGTATCGTGTCTCACGGTTTGGGCGACTGGTACGACTATGGCCCCCATGCCGCCGGCTATTCCAAAAATACCCCCATCGCCCTGTCGGCTACTGCACACTATTACCTGGGCCTGACCCATGTGGCCAAGACGGCAGCCCTATTGGGACACAAGGCCGATGCGGCCTCTTACGAAGCGTTGGCAACGGCCGTCAAAGTGGCCTACAACAACGCCTTTTTCCACCCCGAAACCAATCAATACGCCACCGGCAGCCAATACGCCAACGCCGTGTCGATTTACCTCGACCTGGTGCCCGCCAAAAATCGGGCTGCCGTCCTGGCCAACCTGGTGGCCAACATCAAGCAAAACGGCAACCGCCTCACCACTGGCGACGTGGGTAACCGCTACCTGTTCATGACACTGGCTGACAACGGTCTGAATGACCTGATGTACACCATGAACAACCATACCGAGGTGCCCGGTTACGGTTTTCAGGTCAATTTCGGGGTGACCACGTTGACCGAACAATGGGACCCCAGACGGGGCAACTCCTGGAATCACTTTATGCTGGGCCAGATTGATGAATGGTTTTAC
>DOBD01000140.1 GCA_003506275.1 Bacteroidales bacterium
GCAGATGCCATTGCCTGTGTGAAATCAACCGTCTTTAACATGTGCAAGGAAAACTACACTGTTACAGTCTTATCAGATTGTATTACGAGCTATGATAAACGGAAAATTGACGAAATGCTGAACTATTACGCAAAAAATGGTAGCAGAGTAATGACGTTGAATGACTTGTTGAATTCTCATTAAATACGTTATGACTGACAATGCATTACAATATAGCGGATTAATTGCGCCATGCGGCATGAATTGTGGATTGTGTATTGGTTACATGAGGGAGAAAAGGCCATGTGGTGGTTGCTTTAAAATTGATGATGAAAACAAGCCAGCAGTGTGTCGAAGCTGTAAAATAGTCAACTGTGATCTATTGGCAGAAACGGCATCAGGTTTTTGCTTTGATTGTAAAAAATACCCATGCACTCGTTTAAGCGATCTGGATAAGAGGTATCGGAATAATTATGGGATGAGCATGATTGAAAACCTTGGCTATATTCGCGTTCACGGCCTTGAACGTTTTATTGAAAATGAGCAGGAAAAGTGGAAATGCAAGGTTTGTGGAGCTGGTTTATGCGTACATAGAACGTATTGCCTACGGTGTAAAACGGAAAAATGAGTACAGGACACGAGCACAATACATCTACATGGATATTCAGTTTGTACTTCCCGGTTTGATCTGCCTGGTCATTGCGATGGTCATCATGTTTCGCCTGATGCACTAT
The DNA here is from genome assembly GCA_003506275.1 of Bacteroidales bacterium. GTDB lineage: Bacteria > Bacteroidota > Bacteroidia > Bacteroidales > UBA1402 > UBA8389. The sequence continues at coordinate 714 of DOBD01000140.1, forward strand.
GCGGCATTCTATGCACCATCCTATTTTTTTTGGATGGGAGTAATCCTGACAATAACGGGTGCCATTTCTCTTNNCATTCCTTTTTATTTCAACTAGAATCAGTGCGATTGTCGTTGTACTTGTTGGACTCGTCATTTCTGCTGTTTCACTGTTATTTCCGGTTAAAATAAGACATTCGCGGACAACTGATCAGATATTGGATAGCTTATTACCTGATTTTTCGTTTAACGAATATCATGAAGTGAGCATACAGGCTTCTCCTGAAAAAATCAAACAGGTTTTACAGGTAATAGGAGTTAAGGATATACCTGCAGCCCGATTGCTGATGAAGATTCGAGGTATTGCCGACGAAGAGGTCGATTTGAGCGACAGGGCATCAAATAATAGTGTTGGCTCAGACACCATTTCGACACCGGATTTCAATTTTTTTGTGGTGGCTCCGGATGAATGGATTACAGTCATGATTCTAAAATCGGTCATCGTATCCAATAATGCAAATAAACCGGCTCCTCCTGAAATTTCAACACTGGAACAGTTTGTATCCTTTAATGAACCAGGATATGTTAAGGTCGCTGTTAACTTCCGGTTTAACAGAATAACCGACAAGGAAACAATGCTTACTACCGAAACGCGCAATAATGGGATTACTCGAAAAGATAATCGTACATTCGGCTATTATTGGAGAATCATCTATCCCGGAAGTGCAATTATCCGAAGAGTGTGGCTTGACACGGTAAAAAAGAAAGCACACGAAATGAGATCCGGGCACAACACTCGCGTATGAGGCATGACGAAATACCACGCGGGCAATAATAGACAATCATGAGACAGAAAGCGGGTATACGTATGGATAAGGAGGACAGCTATGAAAAAAGCCATTATTGTCGGTGCAACGTCCGGAATCGGAAAAGGACTTGCTGAACTGTTGGTTGAAAAGCAGTATCAAGTAGGCATTACTGGAAGACGGACTGAAAGGCTCGAGGCATTAACTGCACAAAAGCCTGATTCCTATATTAGCAGGACGTTTGATGTGACTGACACAAAAGAGATTAGTGACAAGTTAGACGCGTTGACAGCTGAACTAGGTGGTCTTGACTTGCTCATTATTTGCTCCGGAACTGGCGATAAGAACAACGGCCTGGAGTTTGCTGTTACCATCTCAAGGCAATAAACTTTTAGTTTTTCTCTGAGCATTGTTTGTATTTATTAACAGTGTTCAATATATTTGCACTGTTAATTCAACTGCGATCACGATGAAAAACAAGGAAATTCAAGAACAACGGATGAGAGGGTATTTCATCCAAGCGACCAAAAACATTCTAAAAGGAGAAGGGCTTAAAAGTATTAGCGTCAGAAATATTGCCGATCAGGCTGGGTATTCTTATGCGACCCTTTATAATTATTTCAAAGATGTTAACGAGTTGATTTTCTTATGCGTTAACGACTTTCAAGAAGAGTGTAAAACGTTTGTTGCTGATCAAACCAGGCAAACGCCTGAAGGGTTGGATAAACTCAAAGCCGCTGTTATGGCCTACATAAGCTATTTTGTAGAGTATCCCGGCATTTTTGACTTGTTTTATGTAGCCCAGGTAGGTGATTTTGGGAACAAACAATCGACCATTGATGTGATCAGTCGTTCATTGGATGATGTGTGTGATTCAGCGTGGAATGATTGTGTGAGTCGTAATCAGTTTCCAGAAGAGCATGTAGAAAGTAGTAAGAATCAACTAAAATATACAGTGATCGGTTTATTGGTGTTTTATTTGAACCGACGAACACCTGATTCATATGCTGATTTTATGAAACATGCCAATGTTCAGATTGATTATCTATTGAGATTTAGTAATAGCGATAAAACAAATAAACAGACAGTCTAATGAACAAAGCATTACTGATCATAGATATACAAAACGACTACTTTCAAGGAGGAAGAGCGGAACTGGTCAATCCTGAAAAGGCAAGCGGAAATGCGAAACTACTGCTTGATTATTTTAGAAAGAATGAGTGGCCGATTGTTCACATTCAACACATCGCCAATCGACCCAATGCGACTTTTTTTATTCCTGATACTGAGGGCGCGGAAATTCATATTGACGTAAAACCGCATGATACTGAGCCAATTATCGTCAAGCATTATCCCAACAGCTTCAGGGAAACGGAACTGTTGGATTATCTGACATCACATGACATCACTGATCTGGTTATTTGCGGCATGCAGACACATATGTGCGTGGATGCGACAACCAGAGCGGCTAAAGACTTGGGATTCACTTGTGTGGTCATTGGAGACGCTTGTGCCACGAAAGACCTAGAAATAAACACCGTAAAAGTGAGGGCGGCTGACGTGCAAACGTCCTTTTTGTCAGCCTTAAATTATTTCTATTCAACAGTACTGACAACAGCACACTTTTTGAACAAGGATACGTTCAACCGCTAACTGTGTGTATGATGCATATCTTTACCTGCCGTTGGGCTCTATATAAAGACATCAAAGCGACAAGATGAAAACAAAGAATAGATTGTTTGGGGTAGAGAAAAATGCCTTTTTTATTGGACTGACCAGTTTTTTTACGGACACATCCACCAAAATGGTGTACAGTGTGATGCCGCTTTTTTTATTATCGATAGGAGCCTCAAAAACAACGATATCATTAATAGAAGGAATTGCAGAGAGTACGGCTTCTTTATTAAAGGCTTTTTCGGGTTATTGGAGTGATAAAATCGGTAAGAAAAAGCCCTTCATGATGATTGGTTATGGCATTACGGCTATCATAACTCCTTTATACGCCATCGCCAGATTTCCAATTCAAATTTTATTTTTTCGGTTTTTCGAACGCATAGGAAAAGGGATACGAACAGCGCCACGAGATAGCCTCATTAGTGGTTCAATAAAAAAAGAGGAAGCAGGTAAAACCTTTGGTTTTCAAAAGGCCATGGATAATAGTGGAGCGATTGTTGGCCCGTTGCTCGCTTTTGTATTGTTATCGATTTTCCCTTTGAATTACTCCTACATATTTCTATTGGCAACCATACCAGCACTTTTAGGTGTAATTACGATTGTTTTTTTCATTAAAGAAGCAAAGACGGAAAAAAGGGGATCCACCAATAAACTGTCCATAAGGCAATTGCCCAAAAAATTCTATTTATTCCTTGTTGTCGTTTTCGTATTTACCCTAGGTAATTCAGCGGACGCTTTATTGCTGGTCAAAACGAGTGAAACCGGTATCGATAAGGCGTACATTCCTTTTGTGTATATGATATTCAATACGGTATCGGTGCTGCTGGCTATACCGATTGGAAAATTATCCGATAAGATTGGCCGGGAAAAACTGATTATACTTGGCTTCCTGGTCTATGCCATCACCTATTATTTGTTTGGGAGATTCAACAGCCTTTCTGTTTATATCTTCTTGTTCATGTTGTACGGACTGTATAGCGCCTTGACCGATGGTAGCCAAAAGGCCATGATTTCTGATATTGTTACCAAAGAGTTGAAAGGAACCGGATTTGGTATTTATCATGCCGTACTTGGCATCACACTGCTTCCTGCAAGTTTGATTGCCGGTATTTTGTATGATAAGGTCAATTCAAATGCGCCCTTTTACTTTGGTGCTGTGATGGCGTTACTGGCTACGATTCTTATGATCGTTTATACGGTGTTGGACAAGAAGAAAAAAACGTTGCCTGGCACACCATCATAAATTTTGTTACAAAAAAACATTCACATCCATGAGAATCGTCAGAAATTGTATCGTCCTGTTTTTTGCGCTGTATGCGTATGGTGTTCAATCTCAGCCCGTCAACCCTTTTGGTAAGGCGCTGATTCCGGATATGATTGCCGATGCCAGTATCCAGGAAATCGAGGGCGTTTTCTATTGTTATGCCACCACCGATGGCTACGACAATGGGCTACGAACGTCGGGACCGCCGGTAGTCTGGGTGTCGAAGGATTTTGTACACTGGCGTTTCAACGGAACACATTTTCCATCTGCGTTGAAGGAAAAATACTGGGCACCAAGCAAAGCCGTTGCGGCAAATGGAAAGTACTACATATACCCAACGGTAAACGAATATATGTACGCTGCTGTGTCCGATTCGCCCGAAGGACCTTTTAAATTGGCCGTTGGTCCCGACACGTTTGTGAAACCTTATTCGGCTTACACGTTGTTGAAAAATCGACCTCCTCATGGTCCTAATGGCATTGATGCAGAAATTTTCATCGATGATGACCATCAGGCCTATATCTTTTGGCAACATCGCCGTGCAGCCAAACTTCATCCTGACATGGTGACGGTGGATACAAACGTGATAACCATACCTACGCCGCGCACAGCGTATTCCGAAGGTCCGATTTTCTTTAAACGTAAAGGGATCTACTATTATTTGTACACCATAGGCGGCGATGAAAAATACACCTATTCCTATGTGACCAGCAAGGTTTCACCGCTGGGGCCGTTTGATTTTCCTCCAAAGGACCAGGATTTGGTTTGCGTGACCAATCATGAGCGTAAGATTTTTGGCCCCGGGCATGGTTGTGTGTTTAATGTGCCTGGAACCGATGATTACTACCTGGCTTATTTGGAATTCGGCCGGGGCAGCACCAATCGTCAGACGTATGTCAATAAACTGGAGTTCAATGAGGATGGCTCTATTCGCCCGGTTGATCTTACCATGACTGGCGTAGGGGCTTTGCGCAACTNNGGATCCTTTATTAGACAGGGTCGAATCGTTTGTCGCCACGTTTGCTTTTGATGGTGCCAATGGTTCACGTTGGATGCCTGCGCCCGAAGATTCAGCGTGTTGGATAATGGCCGATTTGGGTAAGAAACAACGAATCAAACGCAGTGAGGCCTATTTTGTACGGCCAACGGCAGGACATGCCTACCTGCTGGAGTATTCGAACGATGGCGCCACGTGGACACCATGCGGAGGCCATAGCGATAGTCGGATGCAATCACCACATACCGATGAACTGAACATCAAGGCACGCTATTTACGTATAAAAATCACTGCCGGCGTTAAAGGGTTGTGGGAATGGTTGATTTATTAAGCACCATTGATGTTACTCGACATTGATTTTGATTGTTTGTCCATCCGCCACGACGATGTAGGTTCCCGGATTCAGGCTGGATGTTGGATCCACGCGCAGGCCACTCAATGAGTAGATGTGCACGTCATTGGCGCCCGGTACTATAATTCTGCGGTCATTCACGTAGGCCTTCAGTGACGGAGAGGTTGTTTTGTTCAAACCACTTGCATTGGTGACACGTAGGATGCCTTTGGTGGCCAGGTCGTTGGTGTCCCAGTATAGCCCTTGTGCTGCGTCAACCACAAGGCTTTCCAGGACGGGCGTACCGGCAAACGTCACTACTTGCTGGAACAATTGGAGGCTGTCACCAAGGGCAGGTGTCCAGGTGCTCCAATGGAGGCGGATGGTGCCGTTCATGGTGAGTCTGTTGATGTTCTGTAACGTGGTGTAGACCTGCGTCGAGTAGATACCGAAACTGACGACGGCATCCTTGGCTATGGTCACGTTTTTACCACCAAAGTCTATTTTTCCGGTCGTGGCACTCGAGTTGACTCCCACTTGCAGCGTGGAGCCGGTTTCGAACGAATAAGCGCTGTTGGAAAGCGCGCCTGTGCCTGTGATGCCGCTCAGCGTGGTTCCATTTTTTACGGTGAGAGTGCCCGTTCCGAGTTTCACGGTAGAACCACTGATGAAGAGTTCTCCGGCCTCGACGATGGTGTAGCCGGTGTGGTTGTGCGCACCGGTCAGACTCACCTTGCCACTGCCAGTCTTGATGAAGTTGGAATTGGCGGTGACGATGCCCGACCAGCTCCAGTTGGTGTCATTGCCGAGTCTCCAGGTGTTGGTCCCTGAGGCACCATCGTTGGCGAACGACGCCCAACCACCCAATTTGCCACCCCCCGATACTTTGCCGATGGTAAATGTCTTACCGGTGTTCTGTATGGTGGTGGTGGAAGCGATGTTCAGTGTGCCTTTGGCTAAGCCTGTGGAAGCGTCGAGGGTAAATCGCGGATCGGGGTCGCTGGTGCCGTAGCTTCCCACGGCGTTGATGGTGCCCTCAAACTGGCTCCAGTCGCCCTTAATGCGGGTACGGGTGGCAAACCAGCCTGAGCCTTTAATTACGGTGCAGTTGATGGTGAGGGAGCCTTCACCTGTTACTTTATTAGTGAAGCTGGCGTTGTTAACGAGTGTTTGCGTACCACTCATGCCCTTGGGTACATGGATGGCGTAACCGGTGCTGGTATTCTCAAGCAGGGAGCCGCTCAGAAACTCGACGGTCCTTGCCGGTAACGAACTGGAGATACATTGGACAGTCCCGCCATTGATGATGAGGCGGTCCAGGTTATTACTAACATTGAGTTTCATCCATCCCGACCCCTTTTTTGTCAGGGTAGTGCCGCTGATGGCCCTGTTTACGTTGAAATCACCGAAGTTGTTGATGATACCTCCTTCTCCTACCATCTGCATGGGGGATCCTTGCGTGACGGTACCCGATGTTTGAAGGGTGGCTCCGTTTTCAATGATAAACTTGGAGGCCACCGTATTAACGCCACCGAGTTGGCCGAGTGCCAGGTTGGCATGGCTGAGCGAAGAGACGGATACTGTACCACCACTGATGCGGGTGCCGCCAGTGTAGGCGTTGTCGGTGGTGATGGTGAGCGCACCGGTGCCGCGCTTGATCAGCGTGGAGGCGCCTATGATGGAGCCAGTGCCGCCAAAGCTATAGGTGGCAGTGCCATCCACAATAATGCTGTCGGCTTCCAGGTTACCTTTGAGTGTGATGGATTTCTTGGTGCCGGTGGCATCAAACAGCACGTTGTCACCTGTGACGAAAATCTCGGTGGTGGCTGTGGAATCGTTGGCTGCTGTAAAGTTTTTCGACTGGGCAAAGTCCCAGATGGCGCTTTCGTTGCCGTTCCAAATAATGGTGGCTGCCTCACGGATGTTGGCGATGGTGAGGTACAGGTGATGGTTCGAATAGGAAAGTGAAGACTTAAAACTGGTACCGATGCCTTCGATGACGATGTTGGTGAGTGAACCGATGATGGTATCTATTTCACCGAGGTCATAGGTGCCGGTAGCTAGGTTGGCTAGCTGGAATTCAATGACAGGTGTGAGGTATCTGGGCCCGTATTTCCATGATTTTGTTTCGATGGAGAGCATCTTGGCGTTGAGCTTGTCTGTCATGGTGGTATCTGTCAGATCGAACTGGAGCCGCGCTCCGAAGCCGAGTTGGAGGGTGTCGGTCGTAATGGTGCCGATGGTTCCCTTGCCGCCAGGGCGTATGGTGGCGTTGTAGTCAGCCTTGATGCGACGAAATTGCCCGCCGTTGGAATTCAAGGTGGTATGTCGATTGAGCCAAAGGGTGGAGTTCAGGAGTTTACCGTTGAACGTCAGCGTGCCGTTCCATACATCGGTGTTCCCGGTGTAAAGCTGTTCAACAGCGGGTAGGATGAGTTCGCCTTCGCCTTGTTTGATCAGGCGCATGGAGCCGGCAAAAGCACCTCCTGTCAATGTTGAGGTATAGTATTGAGTGATCGGTGCTGTTTTTGTGCTGGTTTCGGATCCGTTTTGGCCTTGTGTCCAGGAAGGGACATTGGCTATCACGTTCCATGGGCGGATACCGTTTTCGACAGCGATGGTACTGTTTTGATTGTCATGCAGCAGTACGAGTTGGTCAGCATGGGTGGATCCGATGGTGCCGCCGTTTGTGACGTGTTGACGGTCGGTGGCAATAAGGGCAGGGGGTGCCACGGTGATGCCTTCCAACTCTCCTAGGAAATAGGAAGGATGAGGTGGTTGGTTATAACCGATGGTTTGCCATACCATGGCCTGTCGGTATCCGTGGTCGTGCCAAAGGGTAGGAATGCGGTAAGACGTGGTGTAGTTTGAGGTGTAGATGCGCATGCCTGTGCCATTGCGAATGAGGATTTCTTCGCGCCAGTCACCGAGTATGTCGCCACTCATACAGGGGTTGTTCTTTGAGTCATTATTCATGTTGCCGGCGTTGGACAGGAAAATGCGGCCCACGCCAGGCTTATCTATTTTGGGTGACCTGGCTGTACCAGGGCTGTTTAGTACTTCAGACAGGAGGTCACCATCCCAGAAGATGCGGAAATTAAGATCGCTCCAGCCAATGAAGCTATTGGCATCTAGTTCGCTGATGGCTTTATCGGCTACGGAACTGATAAAGCCTGTGTTCACGGAACGTCCCTGGCTGCCAGGGTAGCTGTTGGAGAAGTTGGCCATGAGGGCACGGCCATCGTCGCTGGTACCCTGCGAACGGTAATAGATTTCTGAGGTCGTGGCGTTGCGGTAGTTCATGTTCGGTGCGTTCTCGTTGCAGGTAAATTGTTCCAGGCCCCAGCGGTAAGGGTCCAGGTCTCCGCAGTGTTGGGCATCTCCATGACCCAGGCCAACTGTAGAAAGGCCTTTACCGTTGTCGTCGATGGTCATGGAGCCGAACATGATTTCGTCGCGGCCGTCCATGTCAACGTCCTGAATGGCAAAATTGTGGTAGCCTTGTCCAAACCAGGGGCTACTTCCTATGTTGTTGCTCCAGTACCAACGCCGGGTCAGTTTGTGGGTGGCAGGATCCACGTCGTAAGCGGCAAATTTGTGGCGGGTGTAAGCACCACGACCGAGGAAAATGGAGGGCTTCTGTCCGTCCAGATATGGTGCGCCGAAGTAGTGCTTGGATGCACGGTGACCGCCATCGCCGTCTTTTCCCCACACGGCCAATGAGCTCTCACCTGTTTCGTAACGCTTGAGTGGATAGGTCATCCAGCCTTTGTTGTTGTCGCCAATGGGGTAGGGCTCCCCTGTTGTTCCGTTTAGGTAGAGCAGGTATTCGTTGCCCACACTGGTGTACTAGGTATTGCTCACGGTGCGGGAATCGTAGGAAGGGTTGTCGCCGATGGTATCGGTGGTGCCGTCGGCTTTATGGATGATGATGTTGTCGGCTCCCCGGAGCAACACTTCTGCTTTGCCATCCAAATCCCAGTCAAAGGCGATGGCATCCCATTGTTCGTCGGGACCGGCCTGCATGTTGGGGCCAAGGTCTATCCACCATAGGCGTACGCCCGTGAGGGTTAGCACCTCGATGCGGTTGAAGCGGGTGGTGTTGCTGGTGAGGTAGCGGTCGCCCGTGTAGTTGCGTTTGCAGATGAGCTCGAGCTGGCCGTCTCCGTTCACATCGGCAGCCACCACGTCGTTGAATTCATAGGTCGATGTGGCATCAAGCCCTGCGCGGTCGGTGGCTGTTTGGCCGGGAATATCCAGATAACCGGTGGTAAAACCGGTAAGTGAGTACGTATCGGTACCACTCCATCGGGTTACTGCTGCACATTTTTCGCCTTCCACGCCGCGGACCACTGGGCTCACCTGATACGTGGTGGTGGCAGTGCCTGCTGTATGTACGTAGTTGGAAGCCGTCAGGTTGGAGGCTATTTTGGTGCCGTTTGCATACAGGTTGTAGGTCACATCGTAGTATTCTTCTCCCAGGACACGCCAGCTGACAAAGTTGCCACTACCGTTTTGGGCGATGGTAGTTACCAGGCCACGGTCGAGTTTGTCAACGTGACGTTGAGCGTTCGTTTGAGTTGCTGTACCAATCAAAATCAGCGAAAGAAGCATCCATTTACGTAAAAAGCGCATACGAGTAGTCATTAAGGTTCGTGTAGGAGGCACTATCGTCATGCCTCTTTAGGTGGCAATCAGAAAAGTGTTCGCCTGTTTAGTAGCCTACAAAAGTACGAATGTCCTGTGTGATGGAGGTTGGTATTCTGATATATTTTGGATGAATAATGATAGTCGCTTACTGCGAGCGCCCGATTTAACCCGAAAAGGTTGATTTTGTTGGTGACAGCGTTTACGAATTTGGTAGAATTCGAGTACTTTTGAGCAATCTGACATTCACTACCATAGATTCTAAAGTTGATTATATCAACCGTTTTCTCAACTAAATAGTCTCAAAATGAAACCTTACCATCGATTACTCACTCCCGTTTTGTTGTTGGTAGCCTTGTGTTCAAGTCTGGTTGTCGGGGCACAGGGACAAATCCCTCCACATCCGCCACGGTTGCCTGAGGGTGTCATCCCAGCTTTCCCCGGTGCGTGGGGTGGCGGTATGTTTACACTAGGCGGACGCGGGGGAAAAGTGATGGCTGTCACCAATCTGAACGATAGGGGCGAAGGGAGCCTGCGTGCCGCCCTTGAAGCAGAAGGGCCCCGTATCGTGGTCTTCCGTGTAGCGGGAAACATCGCCATCCAGGACGACATCAACATCAATTTTCCTTACATCACCATTGCCGGTCAATCGGCCCCGGGTGATGGCGTATGCATCATGGGGACCATCAATATCAATACCCACGATGTCGTGATGCGGCACATTCGGGTGCGTCGGGGTATACCGCAAGGCGGGCAGGGCGATGACAACATTGGAGGCGGCAGTCCTGAACATCACATCATCATTGATCATTGTTCGACCAGTTGGGGAATGGATGAGAACATTTCACTGTACCGATGCATGAGGCCTTCATTGGATGGAACCAAGCAGATCAAAGACCCTACCAGGCATTTGACCATCCAATGGTCCATCTCCAGCGAAGCGCTCGATGCGCGCGGTCATGCGTTTGGTGGCACCTGGGGCGGTAATCCGTCGACCTTCCATCACAACCTGTTTGCCTGCAATACGGCCCGTAATCCATCCATTGGCATGTCCGGTCCGTTTGACTTTCGCAACAATGTGATTTTCAACTGGCGACACCGAACCATGGACGGCGGCGATGAGACATCCTTGATCAACCTCATCAACAATTATTACAAACCGGGGCCGGCTACCAACGAGAACATGCGGGCTGTTTTTGCGCGCATTGAGCAACGTTCCATGTATTCACCTGGTAGTGCCTGGGCTGAAGGCAACTGGTACCCCAAGGCTGAAAACCGCCCGGGCAAATGGTATGTCGCCGGCAATATCATGGAGGGCAACCAACAACTTAACGGTAACAATTGGGCCGGTATGCGGGGTCCTGAAGACCTGGCCCGGGTAAACACACCGTTCGAGGGCTGGCCGGTGGCACCGCACGAAACGGCTGAGGCTGCCTATCTATCGGTATTGAAGCACGCTGGAGCCACGCTGCCTAAACGCGATGCGGTGGATAAACGGGTGACCGAAATGGTGCTCAGTGGCAAGCCTATGACCGAGACCGGCATCATCAAGGATATTGCTGAAGTTGGCGGTTATCCTCCCTTAACCTACGATTCCAAGGCAGTCCCTGTTGATACTGACGCAGACGGCATGCCCGATAACTGGGAACGCCAATTCAAGCTGGATCCTGAAAACCCCGCCGACGGTGCCACAGATGCCGATGGCGACGGGTATACCAATGTGGAAGAATACCTCAATGGCACCAATCCGCAGGAAACAATCAACTACCGCAACTTAGGCAATAATGTTGATGTTATTAGCTTTAAATGATTTAGTGTATGAATACCGACCTGGCGTATCCCAAAAACCGGTGTAATCTGATCGATGACTTTTTGTTCAGTTCATGACAGCTATATGCATGAGAATCGAACGGATTAACGATAACAAAAAGCGCTTTCTGGATTTGCTGTTGCTGGCGGATGAGCAGGAAGACATGATTGACAGGTATTTGCCTGATGGGGATCTATTTGTTTTGTACGACGATGCGGTGAAAAGTGTCTGCGTCGTGTTGCCAATTTCCGACGACACCTGCGAGTTGAAAAACATAGCG